>JAAXZZ010000061.1 GCA_012719655.1 Gammaproteobacteria bacterium
CTCTGCAAATGGTCAACGCGTGCTTCGCGGTTGCTGTGATGAGCTCGCCAAGGATGGCGAGCGCCGGAGTTGAACCCTGGATGGGTTCATCGACGGATAAACAGCAATTGCGAAGTACGGTATGCATCGCATTTTCTTGTTTTTAAAATCCAAGGCTGCAACTGTTGCGCCTGCCACCCCTGCTAGTGCCGCTTTTCCCTCAATGCGGCATCCTGCCTCAATTCGGGCGCTACGCATCCATGCTCCGCTTGCCGCAGCACCAGCAGGGTGTGGCTTGACCATTGATGTGGTTTTCAAGTTCGTAGCATGGCTCTTTTAAAAGCCTGCGAGTCGTTGCAGGTTTTATTGTTGATGGGATGCTTGCTGGTTTAATGCTGCTGGAGCTCGCAGGCTCTGCAAATGGTCAACGCGTGCTTCGCGGTTGCTGTGATGAGCTCGCCAAGGATGGCGAGCGCCGGAGTTGAACCCTGGATGGGTTCATCGACGGATAAACAGCAATTGCGAAGTACGCCATACACCGCACGCTCTTGTTTTTTAAAGTGAAAGGCAGCAGTTATTGTGCCCGCAGCGGCACTGGCACGGCATACTTCGCACTCTCCAGTACAGCAAAATAGCAATCAATACACGGCAGGCTTGGCCGCAGTGGCTGCACCCATAAAGCGCAGCAGCATATTTAGCAGTAAACCATACAAGGGAATAAACAGTAGCAAGCTGATCAGTATTTTAACCACGTAATCAACCGCTGCAATTTCAATCCAGTGCTCGGCCATAAACGCGTTGCTGCTATACCAAAACGCTACGGCAAAAAACACAAAAGTATCCAGCAGATTGCCCAGTACAGTTGATGCGGTTGGAGCAATCCACCATTGCTTAAGCTGGCGCAGTCGATCAAACACCTGAATATCCGCCAATTGCCCTACGGCGTAAGCGGCAAAACTGGCTAACGAGATACGCAGCACAAAAGTATTTAACCCCAGCAATGCCGCGGCGCCGTGAAACGAGCCTTCTTGAAACAGCACTGAGACGATATACGACACCAATAAGGCGGGCAGCATCACATAGGCAATCACTCGACGTGCCGGCTGTTTGCCGAGCAAACGAACAGTGAGATCGGTGGCTAGAAAAATAAAGGGAAAACTAAAAGCACCCCACGTGGTTTGCCAGCCAAACAGCTGCATAGGGAACTGCACAAGATAGTTACTGGCGATAATAATAAAAATGTGGAACGCAATCAGCGTCACCACCGCCGCCCGCTGACGGGGGCCGGTTAGAGCAAGCATAAGACACCTTTTTGAATGGGGTGAGGGAACCATGAGCACCTAAGCTAGGTGTTATTCGTGCGTATTGTACGCACAAAGGTGGGCAATATATAGAGCGGGCGACTTTGTGTTGTTGAATCGTAAAACAGCTTCTGTGGTGACTTGGTTTTTTACTAATACTCATCAAGGCGCAAAGAAAACAGAGTTGTTAGGGTATGCAAGGAAAAGGGCATTTAGCCTTTCGTATATAGATTATGAGGGTCACAGTATGCAGATAGATTCGATCGTTCGTGCCGCAATATGCTTAGCTTTAGCGTTGAGCTTAACTGCACTGCCGAGTATGGCGGCGGAGCATGATCACCATGATATCGACGCTGTTGAGTTGCAGCTAAATGCTGGGCAAAAGTGGCAAACTGATGCCCCTTTACGCCAAGCCATGGGTGCAATTGGTCAAGCGGTAAACAGCTCATTAGATGCGATTCATAACAATCAGCTGGATGCTACGGGCTATGAGAACATAGCTGAAGAAGTGAATCAGCAAGTGGCGTACATGATTGAAAATTGTGAGTTAGAGCCTGCCGCCGATGCGCAATTGCACATTGTGATTGCCCGCTTAATGGATGGCGCGCAGCTCATACAGAGTGAGGGCGATCTGCAGGACAAGCGTAAAGGTGCTGTAAAACTCGTTGGCGCGCTGCATGATTATGCTAAGTACTTCAGCGATGCAGGTTTTGTTCAGCCTGTGCATTAAAGCGGATAACTGCTGGAACTGACGGCTTATGAAGGCAAGGTTCATAAGCCATCAGCTTTGCGTCTTTATAATTGTCCGTACAATAGGCCGGCGCTGATTAAGACAAAAATACTGAAGATGATTTTCAGGATATGCTGCGGCAAGCTGTGCGCTGCGCGTACGCCATAACTGACTGTTAAGACACCGCCGATAGCCATCGCGATGCCAGCGCTCCAGTCCACTTGCCCGTGCACGCTGTAAGTGACCAATGTGGCAGCCGTGGTTGGCACGGCAATGGCGAGGGATAAGCCTTGCGCGACCACTTGGCTCGCGCCAAAAAACATCGTTAAGACGGGCGTGGCAATCACTGCACTGCCAACGCCAAAAAGACCACCGAGCAAACCTGAAATACTGCCTAAACCGGCAAAGTAAGGCCAAGGCAGCAGACGCAAGCCCGTACTGGCACGTTTAGCCAGCATTTGTACAACAGTCCATAGAGCAATGAAAATCAAAAAGCCGATAAAAATTTTGCGCATCGAGCGGTGATCTAAATCAATCGCAATCAATGCGCCAAACCATGACAAAACAAAGGCGCAGCCACCCAACATAAGCGCAGTTTTCCAGTCAATTTTATTGCGTTGGTTGTATTTGTAGATGCCCAATACAATGTTTGGCACCACCATAGCGAGTGCTGTGCCTTGTGCGAGTTGTTGATCCATGCCGTAGAGCAAACTGAGTGTCGGAATAGCAAACAGGCCGCC
>JAAXZZ010000062.1 GCA_012719655.1 Gammaproteobacteria bacterium
CATAAAGGCAAAGCAGGTGGCAAAGTCCCAGTGGTTAAGATCATCGAAAAATAAACCGCCAATGCCACGTGGCTCGTTACGGTGTTTCAGATAAAAATACTTATCACACCACGCTTTATAGTCGGGATAAACGTTATCGCCAAAGGGCGCGCAGGCATCATGCGCGACTTGGTGCCAATGCACACAGTCTTCTTCTTCAGCATAGTAAGGGGTCAGGTCAAAGCCGCCGCCAAACCACCAGATCGGCTCTTCACCGGGCTTTTCTGCAACAAATAAACGCACATTGGCGTGCGAGGTTGGAATATGTGGGTTTTCTGGGTGAATGACTAACGACAGGCCCATCGCTTGGAATGAGCGACCCGCCAGCTCTGGGCGATGGGCGCTGGCGGATGGCGGTAAAGAGTCACCATAGACGTGGGAGAAATTCACGCCGCCTTTTTCAATCAGTGCACCGTTTTCCAAGACGCGAGTACGACCGCCACCACCACCGGGCCGCTGCCAATTTTCTTCAAAAAAAACACTGCCATCGGCTTGCTCTAATGTCGCGCAGATTTGATCTTGTAGATCCAGTAAGTAATTTTTTACGTCATCAATTGTGGCTGGCAAAATAAACTCCAAAAGGCTGTACAGCACCACTGAACATATTTTTAGTTTAAGAAAAATAATCGAATTAAACCAAGCATACCATCATCAGAATAATCAGCTAAGCCAATACTACACACTCAGCTGCAGTTGTTATTACGCGATGCTTACCTTAGTATGCGCCCGCCGTATAAACGGTTTCAGAGAAAATAAAGGCTATATGGAAAGTTCTTGTATAAGTCCCTGTTGGACTTCATTACATTTTATGATCAGCAAGTATGCTGGCGTCTGTCTGTGGCTTAAAACCAGTTTCGTCTGAGTTGTAGTCTCCTCCAGTTGCCAGATGCTGGTCGCTTGGAGAGAGATAATGAGCAATGTTGATAACACGCTTGTACTCGTCCTGAGTCGGGCGATTGAGCAAAATAAGTTTGCTGATGCCTTAGCTGTAGTTAAAGGTTTACCTCCTGTTGATGTGGCTGATGTTTTAGAACAGCTCGATCCAACTTTAGGCTGGCGCTTGCTTGAGTGCTTACCTGATCGAGCGGATGTCTTTAGCTATTTTGAGCCTGAGCAGCAAGTGCGCATGGCACGTGAGTTTCCGCGCGCCACTCTGGCTGAACTGGTCAGTGAAATGCCTGCTGATGAGCGCACTGACTTATTTAAACGTTTTGATCAAAATCAGCGCGACATACTGTTGCCGGCTTTAGCACATGCGCAGCGAGAAGATATTCGCCGCTTGTCAGCCTACGTTGAGGGTACGGCTGGTGCTTTAATGACGTCTGACTACGCTACGTTAAATAAAGATATGACCGTCGCGCAGGCCATGAGGTATTTACGTGATGAAGCGCCTGATGCGGAAACCATTTATCAGGCTTACGTGATTGATGAGCAGCGACGTCTTTTAGGCGTGGTGTCGTTACGTGATTTGATTCTGGCAGATCTGCATAAGTCGATTCAGGATTTGATGACCAGTGATGTGGTCAGTGCTCATGTTGCCGATGATCAAGAAGACATTGCCAAGAAAATTGCTCGTTATGACTTGCTGGCGCTGCCGATTATTGATGAGGATGACATCTTGATTGGTATTGTCACCTATGACGATGCGATGGATGTGGTCAGTGCCGAAGCGACCGATGATATTCATAAATCCGCTGGTGTCAGTACAGTGGTGGGGAATATTAAAGATGCCAGCATTGCCTTGTTGTACCGCAAACGGATTTTCTGGTTGGTACTGCTGGTGTTTGGTAATTTGTTTTCTGGCGCGGGTATTGCGCATTTTGAAGACATCATCGCAGCTAATATTGTTTTAGTCTTTTTCTTGCCGCTATTGGTCGACAGCGGTGGTAATGCCGGCTCACAGTCCGCCACTTTGATGGTGCGTGCCCTCGCCACCGGTGAAGTGGTGATGCGCGACTGGCTGTATCTGATTGGCCGTGAGGCGGTAGTGGCCTTGGCCTTGGGTGGTACGATGGCAGTCGCCGTATCTGTTTTAGGCTATATCCGCGGAGATGAAACGGTCGCTTTAGTACTGGCTTTGAGCATGGTTTCGATTGTGATGATTGGTTGTATGATCGGCATGAGTCTGCCATTTATTCTTAGCAAGTTTAACTTTGATCCTGCCAGTGCCAGTGCGCCATTGATTACTTCAGTCTGTGATGCGGCCGGTGTGGTGATTTATTTGTTTATTGCCTCACGCTTACTGAGTGACTTAGCGGTTGTACCTGTTTAACTGATCTGGCTGACCTGACCAGTCAGTGTTGTTAGCGCTTATCGGTAAATGGAAAAAGCCCCAGTTTTATAGAACTGGGGCTTTTTTTATTCAGCGCGGATACATCCGCTATGCAGCATGTACAGCCTGTGATTACAGCAATTGCTCTAGCATCGCTTTATTGCGCACTGCACCCTTATCGGCACTGGTGGCTAATAAGGCGTAGGCCTTAAGCGCTGTCGTCACTTTACGTGGGCGCACTTCAACCGGCTTCCAACCTTTGGCATCTTGGGCGACGCGGCGTGCCGCCAGTTCTGTATCACTGATTTGCAGATTGATACTGCGGTTAGGAATATCAATTAAAATTGTATCGCCTTCCTGAACCAAGCCAATTGCACCACCGGCTGCCGCTTCAGGAGAAGCATGACCAATGGACAAGCCAGACGTACCACCTGAGAAGCGACCGTCGGTAAGCAAGGCGCATGCTTTACCTAAACCTTTAGATTTTAGGTAACTGGTTGGGTAGAGCATTTCTTGCATGCCTGGGCCGCCTTTCGGGCCTTCGTAGCGAATGATAACGATATCGCCTGCCTGAACTTCGTCGGCCAAAATGCCACGTACCGCTGAATCTTGGCTTTCAAAAATTTTGGCTTTGCCTTCAAAGACGTGAATTGATTGATCGACACCGGCAGTTTTCACCACACAGCCATCCACCGCGATATTGCCGTACAGTACCGCTAAGCCACCTTCGTGAGAGTAAGCATGCTCAACGTCACGAATACAGCCTTCTTGACGATCTAAATCGAGGGTAGGCCAGCGTGTTGCTTGGCTAAATGCCGTCTGGGTTGGAATACCGGCAGGGCCTGCTTTAAAGAAGGTGTGCACGGCTTCATCATTAGTTTGGGTGATGTCCCATTTAGCAATGGCCTCGGCCATAGTTTTGCTATGCACAGTGGGCAAATCAGTGTGTAAGAAACCACCACGGGCCAGCGAGCCTAAAATACTGAAGATACCACCGGCGCGGTGTACATCTTCCATGTGGTATTTTTGGATATTTGGAGCCACTTTGCATAGTTCAGGTACTTTGCGTGATAAACGGTCGATATCCAGCAAGGTAAAGTCCATTTCTGCTTCTTGGGCTGCGGCCAAAAGGTGCAAAATGGTGTTGGTTGAACCACCCATCGCAATATCTAACGACATGGCATTTTCAAAGGCTTTGAAGTTGGCAATACTGCGTGGCAAAACAGATGCGTCGTTTTCTTTATAGTAGCGGTGGCACAGTTCAACAATGGTGCGCCCAGCTTCTAAGAATAATTCTTTACGATCAGCGTGGGTGGCCAATACAGTGCCGTTGCCCGGTAGACCTAAGCCTAGAGCTTCTACCAAGCAGTTCATCGAGTTGGCAGTAAACATGCCGGAGCAAGAACCACAGGTTGGGCAAGCGCTGCGCTCGTATTCAGCCACTTTCTCATCAGAAGCGTTATCGTCAGCAGCAATCACCATGGCATCAACGAGGTCTAAACCATGATTGGCTAGCTTGGTTTTCCCCGCTTCCATTGGCCCGCCAGAGACAAACACCACTGGGATATTGAGGCGCAACGCCGCCATCAGCATGCCGGGAGTGATTTTGTCACAGTTGGAAATACACACGAGGGCATCAGCGCAGTGGGCGTTGGCCATGTATTCAACTGAGTCAGCAATGATTTCACGACTCGGCAGCGAATACAGCATGCCGTCGTGACCCATCGCGATACCGTCATCCACGGCAATGGTATTAAATTCTTTGGCAACGCCACCCGCGCGTTCAATTTCACGCGCCACCAATTGTCCCATGTCTTTCAGGTGTACGTGACCTGGCACAAATTGGGTGAAAGAGTTGGCCACCGCAATGATCGGCTTGTGAAAATCTTCGTCTTTCATGCCGGTTGCACGCCACAGAGCGCGAGCACCGGCCATATTGCGGCCGAAGGTAGAGGTTTTCGAACGATAATCAGGCATCAGAACTTCCTGCAAAAAATAAAATAAGGGCGGTAAGCGCATCTGCAACTGTTGCTGCGGGGTGACCGTGCGGTTGGCAAAACATGCGTTGGCTCGCCGAGGGTAGTGACGAGAATATTGTTGATTCTACGCTGCCCTGTGCAGGTGGGCAAAGGGCAGTGCTGTTTTGCTTGAGTCTAGTTAACGCTGTTGACTTAGCTGTTGGGTAAGATACGGCACACGCTGTATTTCAGATGACGTGTTTCTGGGATAGCTGGGTGCATGGGGTGATCGGCACTTTGTCCGCTTTGTTCAAGAATCTGAATATTACGATCCAAATGTCGAGCGGCTGCCAGTAAGGTGCTGTGCATGCTGTCTTCCGTGAAAAATGGTGAGCGTGATGAGCAAATTAAAATCCCATCACGGCTGAGTAAGCGAATGCAGTGTTCATAGACCTTGCGCTAGCCCGCTTCGCCGGTTTTGAGGTCTTTTTTGCGTTTAATAAAGGCGGGCGGATCAACAATGATCACATCAAAGCGCTCTTCATCGGCTTTAAGGGCTTGTAAGGTTTCCAGTACATCACCTTCAGCGCAGAGCAGGGTTTCGCCGATATCATTGAGCTGTGCGTTTTGCTCTAAAGCATCTAAGGCTTGCGCAGACGCATCGGCACACAATACTTGCGTAGCACCGGCTAATGCCGCAGGAATCGCCCAGCTACCGACATCGCTGTAGACCGACAGTACGCGTTTGTCCGTGCAGTAAACCGCCGCCTGTAAACGATTAAAGCGTTGATCAAAATGCCAACCTACAGTTTTTTTCTGCAGCAGTGGAGCGACAAAAACTAAATCATTTTCAAGCAGTTGCACCCACTCAGGGACTTCACCGTACGCCACTTCCAAGTAACGCTCTAAGCCCTCAGCGTCGCGGGTGTTGGCGTCATTGCGCCAAAGTACGCCAGTGGGTTTACAGACTTGTAATAAGGCTTCCAGAATAATGTCTTTGTGCGGTTCCATGCAGGCTGCGGTAATGTGAACGACGACAATGTCGCCAAAACGATCGACTTCCAAACCTGGCAGTAAATCACCCTCGCCATGCACTAAACGGTAAAAAGGCGCAGTAAACAGACGCTCGCGTAATGACAAAGCAATATTGAGGCGGTGCACTAACAGGGACTTATCGAGACGGTGTTCGGTTTCACGCGAAACGATGCGTGCACAAACCAGGGTGTGTGGGCTCATCACGGCAACGCCCATGGGCTTGCCTGAAGCTGTTTCAACAATCACTTGATCGCCGACTTTAAAATCACTTAAAGGCGACAGTTTGCTATCAATTTCATTGCTGTACAGCCACAAGTGACCGCTGCGTAAACGACGGTCAGCGTTGGATTTTAAACGTAAAGAAGGCAGCGACATGGGACTCTCCAAAAAAACAATACGCAGAGTATAACGATTGTCTTCAGCGCGAGTCTGATTTTCGCAGTAGGATGCTGGGCTTAATACGAGCTTGCTCGATGGGGTTGACTATTGAGTGGTCAACCCTGTGTTGTAAGCGTTGAATAATAGGGTTGCTGGTATGGTTAAAATGTTGAGGTCAGGTTCCAAGTCGTGGTTGTTATTCGTTGCGATTATTGCTGTGGGCGTTGGATTATTGCGCTATTTTCACTGGGATGAACGCCTTTGGTTTTTGTGGCAAGAACACAACACGAGTGCGCAGCAACAAGCTGATAGCGTCTGGTTGCCTGGTTATCGCGCGCTAATCCAAGCCAAACCTTTGGAGGGTCTTGAAGAGGCGGAAACCTCAGGCTTGAGTTGGAGCCCTCTGAGCAATACTTTATTTACCGTCACTGGCAAAATACCCCAGCTGGTTGAGTTGTCGTTGGATGGTGAAGTGCTGCGCGTGGTTGAGTTGCGTGGCTTTTCTGATCCAGAGGGAGTGGAAGTGCTGAGCGATGGCCGGATTGCCATTATTGATGAGCGCCGAGCACAGATGAAAACGTTTTATTTGCCGTTAGATGCCGAGTTTATTGATGGTGATGCACTGCAACCGATCAACTTAGGTTTTACCAATGCCGGTAATAAAGGCTTTGAGGGCATTGCCTGGGATGCGCGTAATCAACGCATGTTGCTGGCCAAGGAGCGCAGTCCCTTTGGTTTGTTTAGCTTGCCGTTTCCTGAGGCCGCAGAGGATGATTCGTCCATTACACAAAGCTTACAAGAGCTGTCCTCAAGCCAGATTTTTATGCGTGATTTTTCTTCGCTGACGATTGATCAGCGTACGGGACATTTATTGGTATTGTCAGATGAGTCGCGTATGTTGTTAGAGCTGGATGAGCTCGGCAATCCAGTGAGCTTTATCAGTTTAGCAGTGGGCTTTAACGGCCTCGCGCGCAGTATCAAACAGGCTGAAGGTGTGGCAATGGATGGGCAAGGTACAATTTATATTGTCAGTGAACCTAATCTGTTTTATGTGTTTAAGCAGGCTGCGGTAGAGCAACAAACAGCTCAATAGTCAGTTCAGATGAGATGCCCATAGCATAAGGAAATCCATAGATGAGTGGTCATGATACGTTGTTTCGACATTTAGCCATGCTGCAGCTGATTCCACGTCAACCGCATTTTAAAGCGACAACCACAATTAAAACATTGCTTGAGGAGCGCGGTTTCAATGTGGAGATGCGCACGATTCAGCGCGATTTAGAACGTATGTCGAGCTTTTTTCCATTGGTGTGTGATCGTCAACAAAAGCCCTTTCGCTGGAGTTTTTTAGCGGATTTCAAAAGTAACTTGCCGGCGCTCGATCCCGCCACAGCGTTAACCATGGTGTTAGCTGAGCAGCATATTAAAGGTTTGCTACCGCAAGTTGCTGCCGATCAGCTGGGCATGCAGTTTCAAATGGCACGTCAGTTTCTAGATGGCCTCACTAGCAATGGATTTGCCCAGTGGCAGAATAAGGTGCGGGTGGTGGCTAACGGTAAAGCGTTATTGCCGGCTAAAGTTGCACCGCAGAACTGGCAAGCAGTGACTGAAGCCTTACTGATGGGACAAGCACTGGATGTCGAATATCTGGCGCGCAGCAGCAACAATGCCAAAGCTTATGTTTTGCATCCGCACGGTTTAGTCGCTCGCCATAGCGTCACCTATTTATTGGCAACAGTGAATGATTACGACGATGTTCGTCAGTTTCCGCTGCAACGTATTTTAACTGCCGCGCCCAGTAAGCAAGCATACCGTTTGCAAGCCGATTTTGATTTGCAAAGCTATATCGATAATGGTGGCTTTGGTTATGCCGCAGAAGGTGCGCAAAAATGGGTTACCTTGCGTGCACGCATTGATCAAGATGCCGCGCGAATGCTCAGTGAAACCCACTTGAGTGAACAGCAGAGTCTCTCTGAACCGGCCGCTGATGGTTGGGTTGAGTTGACCGCGGTGGTGCCAAATGATCAACAAACTTTATGGTGGCTGATGGGCTTTGGCGCGCGTTTTGATGTGTTAGAACCGCACGCATGGCGTGAGGCCATACGCGAGCAAGCGCGGCAGATTTTAGCCCGTTAAGCGAGGATTTTCAGCTCTCTAGGCGGCGTGATAAGCCGCCCAGAATGGTTGTTTTACTTTTCGCGTACTAAGGTTTCAACACCAGCGCTGGTACCCAATAGCAACACATCAGCTGGGCGCAGGGCAAATAAGCCGCTGCAAACCACGCCAACCAAACCATTGATTTTTTCTTCGAGGCCGCGAGGATCGGTGATGTGCATATTGTGCACATCCAAAATGACGTTGCCATTATCCGTTACCACGCCAGTACGATAGACCGGGTCGCCGCCCAGTTTGAGCAGTTCACGGGCGACATAACTGCGCGCCATGGGAATGACTTCAACGGGCAATGGGAACTCTCCCAGTACGCTGACTTTTTTGCTGACATCGGCAATACAAATGAAGGTTTTAGCGACGGCAGCAACAATTTTTTCACGGGTCAGCGCCGCGCCACCGCCTTTAATCAGCTCAAGGTGCTTATTGCATTCATCGGCGCCGTCGACATAAAACTCCAGCTCTTGCACCGAGTTCAGATCATGCACACTAATACCATGGTTTTTTAAGCGCTCAGCGGTCGCTTCTGAGCTGGCCACGGCACCGGCAAAGTCATATTTGTGCTGGGCAAGCAAGTCAATAAAGAAGTTTGCCGTGGAACCTGTACCGACACCAATGATACTGCGTGGCTCAAGATGCGGAAGAATATAATCAATCGCTGCTTGAGCAACGGCTTGCTTAAGTTGGTCTTGGTTCATGGCAGGCTCCGAGAAAAATAAATTATGTGCTGATTATAGCGACTTACACAGTATCTATGTGGTTGAGTTGTGAACGGTGGAGTAGACTGGTTGACTTTGTCGCACAGTTTAGTGAATCCGTTATGCTCGAACATTATGTGAAAAAAATCCTTAACGCCCGTGTCTATGATGTGGCGCAAGAAACACCGCTGCATGCAGCGCCGCAGCTGTCAGCACGTTTAGGCAATACTGTTTTGCTCAAGCGCGAAGATTTACAGCCGGTCTTCTCATTTAAAATTCGTGGCGCCTATAATAAAATTGTGCAACTGACTGCTGAAGAGCGGGCGTGCGGCGTGGTTACGGCCTCGGCCGGTAATCATGCTCAGGGCGTCGCCTTAGCAGCGAAGTTTCTTGGCATTAAAGCTACCATTGTCATGCCGAAAACCACTCCAGAAATTAAAGTTAAAGCGGTGCGTGCACGTGGCGCGCGGGTGGTGTTGCACGGTGATGCTTTTCCTGAGTCTTTAGCGCATTCGCTGAAACTCGTGGAAGAAAAAGGTTTTGTCTATATCCATCCTTACGACGACCCGGATGTGATTGCTGGACAAGGCACGGTAGCTATGGAGATTTTGCGTCAACACCAAGGCCCGCTGCATGCGGTGTTTGTGCCCTGCGGCGGTGGCGGTATGCTTGCCGGTGTGGCGGCTTATATTAAATATGTCCGTCCTGAAGTGAAAATTATCGGGGTCGAGCCCGATGACTCCAATTGCCTGCAGCAGGCGATGGCAGCGGGCGAGCGTGTGATCTTGCCTCAGGTGGGTTTGTTTGCTGACGGCGTTGCAGTAACGCAAATCGGCAAACATACCTTCGATATTTGCCGCTACCATGTTGACGAAGTGATCACTGTCAGCACTGATGAAATCTGTGCCGCAATGAAAGATATTTATGATGATACTCGCTCCATTACCGAGCCCGCTGGTGCTTTGGCGGTGGCTGGAATTAAAAAGTATGTTGAGCGCACAGGTATTGTCGGTGAAAACTTAGTGGCGATTGATTCTGGCGCAAACGTTAACTTTGACCGTTTACGTCACGTTGCCGAGCGGGCGGAACTGGGTGAACAGCGCGAAGCCATTATCGCTGTGACCATCCCTGAAAAACCGGGCAGTTTTAAGCAGTTCTGCGAAGCGGTAGGTAAGCGTCAGATCACTGAGTTTAATTACCGCTATCACACCGATGGCACCGCTCATATTTTTGTTGGCGTGCAGACTCATCCTGAACTTGATCCGCGCGCTGCGCTGGTAGACAGCTTGCGCGAACAAGGCTTTCCGGTACTGGATTTGACTGAGAATGAACTGGCAAAGCTGCATATTCGTCATATGGTCGGTGGCCATGCGGATGCGGTGACCAGTGAACGGGTATTTCGTTTTGAGTTTCCAGAGCGTCCAGGTGCGTTGTTTAACTTCTTAAATAAACTCGGCGGTCGCTGGAATATTTCGATGTTTCATTACCGCAATCACGGGGCTGCTGATGGTCGGGTGTTGGCTGCGCTGCAGATTCCAGCAGAGGAGCAGTCCTTGCTTGCTGAGGCCTTAGACAAAATTGGCTACCCATACTGGGATGAAACTGAAAATCCGGCTTATCAGTTGTTTTTGGGTTAGGCTGCGCGCGCCTTAGGCGGGTTGTCAGTTTAGAGCATCATTGCTGTATAGATTTTAGGAGTAATAGGGTTTGGACAGTTATTTAGTGTTGCGTATCAGTCACAGTGTGCCGGCTGTTTTGCTGCTTCTGGGTGTGCTGGCACATATCATTATTGTTTGGCGTGCTAAAGGTAAAGGCTCTGCTGTGTTGGCAGAGAAGTTACGCCGCACCCGTGTCATCAGCTTACCAATTTTTACCGTCTTAGCAGCAACCTTGCCGATCACCGGCTGGTGGTTAAGTCACCTATCCGGTCGGCCTTTGAGTCAGAAATGGTTAATGATCAGTATTGCTTTATTGCCATTGTTATTTATCTTTGGTGGTTTTTTATATAGCAACCTCAGTCGCTGGCAAACACAACTGGCCAATCAACAAAATGCCAGCACGCGTCAGCAGATCTTTGCTGTGCTTTGGGCTGTATTGGTATTACTGATTTTATTAGTGACCAGCGCGCTAATGGGTGCTAAGCCTATCTAAATCAGAGTTTTGCAGGCTGTAGGTGCTTGGCTTGACCGAGCGTTTGCAGCTCTGCATCAACTAAATGAGTGAGCAGTAACTGTCCCTTAGCATTGACTCGAAACAGACCGTACTTGGCTTGCTGGTAAAGACTGCCGGTGCCTTCCTGAAAGAAAAACGCGTTGGTGGCGAACTTAATTTGGTTATTGCGCAGGCGAAATTGCAGGCGCAATTGCCCTTGTTCGAGTGTTGCGCCTGTATCAAGCCCGACCAAGCTGGCGCGCTTGCTGGCATCTAATTGCACAATTACTTGACCGTTTAAGCGCTTATCATGCGTTTTGAGTTGCTGGCGTATCGCGTCGGCCATGGCAAAACGTAGCGCCATATAATCGCCTTGCATCAGTGAGCGCGGATCCACTGGAGCAAGCTCCAATAACAGGGTTTCGCCCTGCTTAATTAACCTTTCATTTTGCCAAATAGCAAGGTTGACCACCGCTAATATGAGCGGCGCGCAGAGCAGGATCAGCCATTTACGCATGATTCTTTTGCTCCGTGTGCACAAGATGCGCAGAGTGATTTAACAGTGCGTAGAGCATCAGTAGTACGGCGCCACTGAGGCAAAGTAAAACCGATTTGTACAGTAGACTGTTGTTTAAACTGTAGTAATAGAGCAGTAAATAAACGCCTAATAAGAACAGGTTAAGCCAGATCAGGCGAGTATGGGCGAGGGCGACACCGATGCATAACAATAGGCATAAGGGTGCAAGGCCAGGCATTTTTAGATTGACTAAACCAATGCCAATACTGATCAATAGCGCGATCGCGGCAAGTTTTGGTTGCAGCACTCGGCGCTGAATGAGCTGCCAAGCAAAGAATAAACACAGCAGGCTAGTGAGTGCTGCAGCTATCCATAATTGGCTGTGCCAATTGTCTTCGGCGATTGCCAACCACTGCAACTCCGTGCTGTTACCTAGCAGTGCAACAAAGATCATGGCCCATAACGCTAGCGTTAAACCAATGCTGGCTGGCTGCAGATAGGCGCTGTTTGTATAGATGCTTAAGCGCCTGAGCCACAACCAAGCGACAGTCGCGCTGAGTACCGGCAGGGCATAGAGCCATGCATGCTGCCCTAACAACCAGATTAAAGCGGCGACGGCGAGAAATACCGCTGTGGCACGCTGACTGCGAATGCCCATCGAGACAAACAGCATTAATTCTAGCGCCAGCATGCAGGTTGCCGTCACTGGGTTACTGTCTGAACTTTCCCAGACGCCAAAAACAATAAATGCTTGTCCAGTAAGACTGCAGGCAAAGACAAATTGCTCTAAGAATAAAGGAATGTTATCAAGACGACTGATCCAGACACTGACGATGCAGAGGATAATGCCCAGCCCCCAGATGTTTTGACTGTTGGAGAGGAAGCTGACAAAAACAGCGGAAATAAAACCACAAAAAAACAGCGCTGATAACCAGCCGCAAACGCCGAGTAACATGCGCAGAAAAAATGCCGGTTGCGGGTTGCGATCTGCCAGCGGGGGTTGTGCTCCTGTGACTAAGCCCGCCTGTTGCAACTGCTGCCAAAGTACCTTGGGCTCAGTCATTGCATACTCCTAGACTGATGACTGAGATCGCGAGCCCTCTGGCTGAGTTGGCGTAACCATACCGCAGCGGCGCTGGATAAACCCATCATGCTTAAGGTCAGTAGCAAAAACAGAGCCTCAGTGGCGATACTATCTGCAAGCGCCTCGGCTAGGATGATCACCGCTAAAAAGATTGCGGCCAGCGCCCAAGCCGAGAGCATGGTCAGCTCAAGTTGGCGCAGACGATAGCGATATAACCAGAGCAAGCTGAATCCCAGCCAGACAGGCAGCGTTAGGGTATCACTGTTTTTCCATGCATTGACATAGCCGATGGCTAAGCCAGTAATGATCAGCAAGCAGAACAGCGCAATAATCCGCTCGCCCCAACGCAGCAAGGCAGTGCGAGCCGAGCCTTTAGTTGTAAGCATCCACAGGCCAGCAGCACTGCTGTTGAGAGCAAAGATTGACCACAGCGGATCAGTGAAAGGCGCAACGAGATGGTCGATGGCAAGATTAACTAAGGCCAGGCTCAAGCTTAGGTTGAGCAATAACAGTAACAATAACCATAACGCTGGCAGGCGCGCCAAAAGCACCCAAGGTGCGATTAAAGCAGCCCACACTAAAAATAATTCGTAAGTGTCGGCGCCGCTTTGGTAGGTTTGACCAACCAGTGCCAGTAACGCGCCGACTAACAAACAGGCAGCAAACAAGGCCGTTTGCCCAGCAGGTTGCTGTGGGTTTAGTCGTAACAGCGGCAGCAAGGATAAAATAAGCGCCCCTTGAGCAATGGCAAACTTGCTATAGCGGCTTAAATCATCCCAGTTGTAGGCGAAGAAAAAAATCACCCCACTGCACAGCAACAACATGGCAAAGGTTAGCACCACACGGCTGAGAAAACGCAAGTTGTCGGCCGGGCTGGGCACGCTATGAGTGACCTCGAGTGCGCGCTCCAACTGACTCGGTGCGAGATGGCCGCTAGCAACCCAATCGAGTATCTGCTGTTTATCGTTGGACATCGGCTCTGGTTACGGCGCTAAGCGCGCGTTAAGGCTGTTTTCAGCTAAGCGCTTGGCTTGTTGCTGAGTCATAGCTAAATCCGAGTGCAATGCTTGAAAGTTCTCGGTGAGATAGCCACCAAAATAGGCTGGATCATCGGAGTTCACCGTTACCATTGCACCTTGCTCAAGCATTTTTAAAATAGGATGTTCGCTCATGTTTTGGTAAACACGCAGCTTGGTATTGGACAGTGGGCAGACGGTGAGGGGAATTTGCTCTTCAATCAAGCGCGCCATCAAGCGCGGATCTTCCCAAGCGCGCACACCGTGATCGATACGGCTGACTTTGAGTAAATCTAAGGCTTCCCAGACATACTCAGGCGGGCCTTCTTCGCCGGCATGGGCGACGGCCAATAAACCTTCGGCACGGGCTTTAGCAAAGACATTGGTGAATTTGCTTGGCGGGTGGCCCATTTCCGAGCTGTCTAAACCCACGGCAAAAAATAAATCTCGAAATGGCATCGCTTGTTGCAAGGTATGCAATGCATCCTCTTCAGGTAAATGGCGTAAAAAGCTCAGAATCAAACCGCTACTAATGCCCAGTAAATCCCTGGCATCACCCAGCGCTTCGCTGATCCCTGTGATCGCCACTTCCATCGACACACCTCGGGCTGTGTGGGTTTGGGGGTCAAAGAAGGGTTCAACGTGAATCACGTTTTGCTCTTCACATTTTTTTAAGTAGGCCCAAGTTAGATCATAGAAGTCTTGCTCAGTGCGTAGCACATTGGCACCTTGGTAATAGATGTCCAAAAATTCCTGCAAATTATTAAAGTCATACGCACTGCGCAGCGTTTCCACGCAATCCCAAGGCAATTGAATACGGTTACGCTCAGCCAGTTGGAACATGAGCTCTGGCTCTAAAGAGCCTTCTAAGTGCATGTGCAATTCTGCTTTAGGTAATGCATTGAGCCAGTCGTACATGGATTCAACCTATTAGAGGCGCTGCTGCAGGCAAGGGGCATTGTCTGCAGCAGTGTGGTGAGTTAAGACGCTGTGTGATGATTCACAAAAATATCACGGTACGCACAAAATAGAGCACCGCAGAACAGAGGTAAATAAAGAATTGCCACAGCAATACCTATGAGCCAGCCTAACAATGGGATGGCGACAAATATACCAACAACGAAGAGAGCGACCATTAAGATGATAAAAAACACAATAAATGGCAGGATATTGCGCAAACAACCGATAAAACTACGCTTGATTGCCTCGATCACAGGAACTTGATGCTCGTGTACTAAGACCGGTGCAAAAATAAAGGCCATAGCTAAAGCCAATGATGCAGGAGTTGCGATTAGCGTGATGATTATTAGGCCGACAAACATACGACCCATATCAATTTGACCATTCATTATTGCCGTAATCGAACCCAGACTTAAAAAGGCTACAAGGCCCAATACTAAGAACAATACAATACTGGCCAATAAGTACATGCCGCCCACGCCGATTAAGCTGGCAGGGGCTTTAAAGGGTTCAAATAAATCATTAGCAGTGACCGCTTGTTGCTGTTTTGCATGTTTAAAAGCTAAGAAAAAACCGGCCACCATGGCTGGCCACAGCAGAGTGACGGCTAAGCTGCCCAGCAATGGCACCAGACTTATAATAAAAATAGCCACTAAGCTGATCACGCTCATTGCCGCAAAAACCAGCGGCTCTTTCATCATCAAGGCCCAGCCTTCAGTCAGCCAGCTAAGCGCACGGCCTACCGCTACTTTTTGAGGCTCGCTATGCAGTTCTGAGCCAATGCTATTGGTCGCGGTGTCCAGCGTTAATTCAGGTGTTGGTTGTGTTATATCGGTCATTGCTATACGTCCTTTTAGTGAATCGCTTATTGAGGCGGCATGGTAAAGCAAAGCCGCTCAATAAACCGTGAATAGACCGCAGTCCTTAGCATTAAACAGCAACTTGGGCCTTAATGTGCGGGTGTGCTTGATAATCACAGAGCTCAAAATCGGCAAAGGTAAAATCAAAAATAGATTTTACTTGCGGATTGATACGCATGGTCGGCAAGGGTAATGGCTCACGGCTCAACTGTTCTTCCACTTGCTGCATATGATTGGAGTACAGATGGCAGTCGCCACCGCTCCAAATGAAGTCACCGAGCTGTAAATCGCAGACTTGCGCCACCATCATAGTGAGCAAGGCGTAGCTGGCGATATTAAAGGGCACGCCAAGGAAAATATCAGCTGAACGCTGATAGAGCTGGCAACTGAGTTTGCCGTCAGCCACATAAAACTGAAACAGTGCATGACAAGGCGGCAGCGCCATAGCGTCCACCAATGCAGGGTTCCAAGCGCTGACAATGAGACGTCGCGAATCAGGATTGCTTTTAATCATCTCAATCAGCTTACTGATTTGATCAATCGACTCGCCATTGGGTGCTGGCCAGTTGCGCCATTGGTAGCCATACACTGGGCCTAAGTCGCCGTTCTCATCAGCCCACTCATCCCAAATCCGCACACCGTTGTCTTGCAGGTATTTGATATTGGTGTCGCCCTGTAAAAACCACAGCAGCTCATGAATAATGGATTTTAAGTGGCATTTCTTGGTGGTGACCAGCGGAAAACCAGCGTTTAAATCAAAACGCATTTGATAGCCAAATACGCTGCGCGTGCCCGTGCCGGTGCGGTCGCTTTTGTCCACGCCCTGATCGCGCACGTGGCGCATTAAATCGAGATACTGTTTCATTGTGTAGCCACCTCTTGGCGCTGGTAGGCAAAAATAATTAAACCGATGCCGCCGAGAATCATAGGTATGCAGAGCACTTGCCCCATGGTTAGCCAATCAAAGGCTAAGTAACCCAACTGGGCATCGGGTACGCGAACGAACTCAACGATAAAACGGAAGATGCCATAACACAGCGCAAACATTCCAGACACCGCCATGGTTGGGCGCGGTTTACGTGAATACAACCAGAGAATAATAAACAGTGCCACGCCTTCCAAAGCGAATTGATAGAGCTGTGAAGGGTGACGTGCTAGTTGTGCCGGATCGGTTGGAAACACCATCGCCCATGGCACGTCGGTGGCCTTGCCCCACAACTCGGCATTAATAAAGTTGCCAATGCGTCCAGCACCCAAACCAATCGGCACCAGTGGTGCGATAAAATCCATCAGTTGAAAGAAGCTTTTGTTGTGTTTGCGGCCAAACCACCAAACTGCTAGCAATACGCCAAGGAAACCGCCATGAAATGACATGCCGCCTTCCCAAATACGCAGTACCAGCGCGGGATTATCGACATAAGCGGCGAGGTCGTAAAACAGCACATAGCCTAAACGCCCACCTAAAATCACTCCCATTGCCACCCAAAAAACTAAATCGGAGAGGGTGTCTTTGCTCCACTGCGAATCAAAGCGCTGCAAACGACGACTGGCTAACCACCAAGCACCGCCAATACCGACTAAGTACATTAAGCCGTACCAGTGGATTTTGAGTGGGCCAAGAGCAATTGCCACTGGATCAATATTGGGATAGGTGAGCATGAGTCATCCTTAGTTAAGCAAAAAACTGAGGCCAACCAGAGTTAGCAGCAGGGCAAATAAACGTTTTAACAATAGCGGTGAAAGCTTGTGTGCAAGTCGGGCACCAAAGCGTGCAAAAAAAACCGACGTCAGAGCTATACCCAATAATGCAGGTAAATACACAAAACCAAGGCTCCACTCTGGGAGTTGGCTGTTATGCCAACCAGTTACCATAAACACGATCGCGCCGGCTAAAGCAATGGGAAAGCCGCAAGCCGCTGAAGTGGCAACAGCTTTTTGTATGATGACGCTGCGCCAAACTAAAAACGGTACCGTTAGTGAGCCACCACCAATGCCAAAAATGGCCGAAGCCCAGCCTATGATGCCGCCGGCAGCAATCAGTTCAGGTGCTTTGGGTGGCCGACCTGTGGCTTTAGGGCTGAGATTGAACGCCAGTTGGATCGCGATGCAAATCGCGAAGACGCCGATGATTTTTTGTAAAGCAGGTCCGTTAATCAATGCTGCCGTGGCACCGCCAAGCACGACACCGCCCAGAATGCCTGGGGCAAGCCAGTTAAATAGCTGCCATTGCACCGCACCACGGCGATGATGTTCTCGGATTGAGTTAATCGAGGTAAAAACAATGGTGGCCAGCGAGGTGCCCACAGCTAAATGGGTCAGGACGTCTGCAGCAAAGCCCTGTGCGCTAAAGCTGAAGACCAGTACTGGCACAATAATCAGCCCTCCACCGACGCCAAATAAACCAGCGAGTACACCAGCCGCAGCGCCGAGCAGTAGATACAGAGCAAATTCCATACAGAGTCCTTATAGATTGATGCGGGCTGCCGAAACTCTTACGGTGACAGTACGGCTTAGATAAAAAGTTATAACGCGCACTGCATATACACTGCAGGCACGCCGTATGAATCAAGCGCTTGAGCTTGCTGCTTATTGATTGTCGTTTGCGCTTGAAAGCCCATGCGCTGCCAAAACCCTACTGATTCCTGTACTGATACGAGGCTGCAGTGCTGTAAACCGGCTTGGCGAGCGATCCGCAGTTTATGTTTGACCAAACTCGGACCTATCCCACGCTTCAGTGCGCGCGGTGCAACCGCCAGGTCATGTAGGTATAAACAATCGCTCTGCGCGGGCTCAACAAATAAACCGTCCAGAGGGGTGATGTTGCCACGTTTGGAACGATAGCTAAATAAGTAACCGCAAACCCCTTGTTGGTCTTCTGCCACTAAAGATAAGTCGGGTACTTGAGCAAGACGCTGGGCAATCACTTCAGGTGTTTCTTGCAGTTCGTCGCTATACACTTCCAGTTGGATAGCCAATATTTCTGGTAAATCATCAGGACGCATTAGGCGAAGTGTGTACATAGTCATCTGTGGAAAAATAAAAGAGATGCATTCTAAATGGCTTACAGGCATTTGTCAGGCAAACACTGCGAGTGGATGATGTTCTAAGCTCAACTAGTAATGCTGTTCTTCAGACAGCTCGCCAACATCGGTTAGTGGGCAGTCTTGCATTTGCTCTTGGACATAGCTTTCTTCCACGCGCGGATCAAGCGCAGCCGCTAAGGGTGAGCTACTAATACCATCGGGCATATAAATATGTTGTAGCGGCGCTTCATCGCTGAGAGTATCACCGCTAATAACTTGCGGCCGTACCCGTATCACAATCAGCATAGCAAACACGCTAAATGATACATAAAGCATATTAGGGCCAAAAGACTTCATCAGCACACCGATCAGTAGCGGGCTGAGGCTGGCACCAAGGCCGAAGGTTGTCAGTAAAACAGCCGTCAGCGATACACGCTTTTCTGCTTCAATATTGTCATTGGCAAAGGCTACAGCGAGTGGGTACAAGCTAAAAAACAGCATGCAAGACAAAGCGCCGCCAAGGAAAATTAAGGGGATGGGTAAGTCGGTGAACATCGCTTGCGGTAGCGCGATCAGCATTAACAAAGCACTGCACACGCGAATTAAAGTTGGCCGCTCAAGGCGGTCAGACAGCCAGCCTAATGGAGCTTGTACGAATAAACCGGCAACAATACAGGTGGCCATAAAGAGGCCGATCATTTGTGTCGGTAAGCCAATCCGGCTGGCGTATAGTGGCGCTAAACCGTAAAAAGCTCCAACCATTGCCCCCGCGATGATGCTGGTCAACATGGACAGCGGTACGCGCTGGAGAAAGTAACGTGGTTCAAGTGGTGCAGGGCGTAAGGGCTCTGGGTGAATACGGCGCGTTAGCGAAACAGGTACTAAACAAAGAGCAAAGCAGAGGGCGACAAATAACAGTAGATTAATATTCAGCTCAGGCATCGCCGCCAATACTAACTGACCTAAAACCATACCTAAGTAAGAGGCCATCATATAGCCGGAAAATACCATGCCGCGTTCATCGCAAGTGCTTTGTTCGCTAAGCCAGCTTTCCACCACCATATACATCGACATCATGCCAAGCCCCACCACCACACGCAGTGGTAGCCAGACCTGCAAGCTTTCCGTTAAACCGTGCAGTAACACGGCGGCGGTGACGATACCGGCACTGGCCACATAGGTGCGAATATGTCCGACGCGAGCAATTAAGCGGTGACCAAGTTTGCCGCCCAGGACCAAACCTAGATAAAAGCCGGTCATCAAAGCACCCACCCAGACACCATCGGCACGTTCAGCAACATGCAGCGCTAAGTATGTACTCAGTAAACCTGAGCCCAGTAGCATCAGTAACGTAGCGAAATACAGTGATTTAAACGACTTCCATACAGACATGCGGCATCCAGCTCGAGTAAAGAATGAAGAAGCTTGGCTTATAACTTAGCATTCTGCGCTCGAAAACGCATAACCTTCTGATAAGTCTAGCCGGCGCATGGCTTGCCGGCTAAGGCAATGCAGGACTTTATTGATTTAACCTGTTAGGCGTTTAATCAGTTGTTCGGTGAGCAAAGCACACAGGGCATAAATCGACAGTTGGGGATTAGCACCAATGCTGGTAGGGAATAAAGAACCATCGTGAATGGAGAGGTTCTCTAGTTGGTGATGCATGCCTAAGCTATTGGTCACGCCCTGCGAGGCATCATCACTCATGGCGCAGCCACCCATCACATGAGCGCTGCCTAAGCGCGTGCGGTATAACGATAAGTCTAAGTTATCAATCAGCGTTTTAGCACGGTTTAAGCCTGTGACATAGTCAGCATCGGCATGCACGGGGAAGACCCGTTCAGCGCCGGCTGCAAACTGAATCTCTGCCATAGTGTGATAGGCGCGGCGAATACCCTCCCAAGTATAAGGCGTCATTTGGTAGTCCAGCACCGGACTGCCATCGCTGCGCAATTCAACGGTACCGCTGGCGCTGTCTGGATGAAAGCCGTCACGCAGCAAAGCAATCATCATCTGAGTGTTGGGCAGTTGCGCCATCCGCTCTGCGTTGACTTCAGCGTAACCGCCCAAAACGGTCGCGGCAAAAGCGGGGTGCAAGGGAGGCACTTCAAGCTTGTAACCGATAGCTCCCGTCGCGCCATAAATCCACTGGAAGTGATCGCTGTAAATCGATTGCGGGGCACCGTAAAAAGGATTAACGGGCTCGGAAAACTGAGCAGCAGAAAAGTTCGTTAGATGTAAAAAGGTGCGTTTACCACAACGCTTATAGGGATCGGGTGCTTGCGAGCGTAGTAAAATGGCCGGTGTGTTGATGCCGCCACCGGCCAAAATATAATGCTTGGCGCGAATAATAATTTTGCGTCCGGTCGGCTCAACTCCGCGCGCATCAAGGGCATGGCATTCTAAGTGCTGCACGCGATCCTGAGTAATCTGCAAGTGTGCCGCGCGGGCTAAATACAGCAGGCTGCCACCCTTGTTTAAACTGGCCGCAATACAGGTGACCAGCATCGATTGCTTAGCGTTGATGGGGCAACCCATGCCGCAATAGCCTAGATTCATGCAGCCGCGCACATTGCGCGGAATCACTGCCCAGCTCAGGCCTAGTGCTTCGCAGCCACGCTTAAGTATGTCATTGTTAGTGTTGGCGGGCATGCTCCAAGGCGCAACGCCGAGGCGTTGTTCCATGCGCTCAAACCAAGGCTGCAACCGAGCTTGGTCTAAACCGCTGACAGCATGTTCGCTGGCCCAATGCTTGAGGGTTTCGGGTGGCGTACGAAAGCTCGAGGTCCAGTTAATCAAGGTGGTGCCGCCAACGGCGCGGCCTTGCATAATAGTAATGGCGCCATCTTTACTCATACGGCCCATGCCTTCTTGATAAAGCTCGGCGTAGGCCTGTGGCTCTTGCATTTTAAAATCCGTACTGGTGCGCAGCGGCCCTTCTTCAACAATTAATACCCGCAGTCCGGCAGCGCTTAATAGCTCAGCGCTGGTCGCCCCGCCCGCACCGCTGCCAACAATCACTACATCCGCTTCAAGCTGCAGATCGTTTTCAAGTAGGGAAGCGTTTTGCACCTGCCAGCCACTGGCAATGCCTTGAAGAAAAGGGTCTGGAATGGCCATTAGTGTTCTCTATTATTATTGTGACGAAAAGACTTGCGCACAGCAGTTCACATTACTGCAGCAGCGGTGGCCCGGGGTAACCGCAGTGTTGCCAAGCGCTCGGCTGTCCATAGTGAGCCAGCATTGCCAGCTGCAGCAGAGCGTTATGGCCCATTTTTAATAGATCCAAACGGCTGTTTTCCCAGCGCGTGAGAAACTGTTGAATAGCGGCTGCTGATGCTTTGGGCCACGCTCCCCAAACACCTGTAAGTGGGCCGCGGGTGAGAGGGTTATTGAGCACATCAAAAAGTTGTAACGTGAGTTTGCGCATCTCTGGCGAGAAGCTGGCAAGGCTATTGTCGATGGCGCGCAGCGTGCCCTGTAGGTTACTGTCCATCTGCTCGGCAGCTACAGCACCACGATACAGTATGGGCAAGATGACGGATAAACACACAATGTCATCACGGCGCAGCACGAGAAAACCGCTGCTGGCTGGATCGCTGCTACAACCAGTCAGACTGGCCGATAAACTGAGCATGCTTAAGCTCGCCGCAGATACAGCGCTGAGTTTGAGAAAGCTGCGCCGAGAACACTCGGCACTCTGAGCAACATGCGTCATGCTTTGGCCTCGTCGTCTTAACGTAAAAAGAATTTCAAAATCAGTTTTTGCAACCAGCCGCCGTAGGGTGGGTAAATCAGTTTGGCGGCATTGAATCGCTGTTTGCTAAACACCGACTTGCTGTGGCTAAAGGTTAAGAAACCTTCGTGGGCATGATAGTGACCCATACCAGATGGGCCGATACCGCCAAAGGGTAAATCATGCTGCGCTACATGCAGTAAAGTGTCGTTAATACACACGCCGCCGGCATGACTGTTGTGCAGCACATACTGCTGCTCACTGGATTCATAACCAAAGTAATACAGCGCTAAAGGACGAGGGCGCTGGCGAATATACGCTAAGGCCTCATCTAAGCTGTGATAGCCAAGGATGGGCAAGATTGGCCCAAAGATTTCATCCTGCATGACGCGCATGTCATCGCTGACATTCAGTAGCAAGGTCAGAGGTAGACGTTGGCCTTGTCCTTGTTCATGTAAGGCAATCGCCTCTGCACCTTGGCGGGTGGCATCTGCAATGGTGTCTTGCAAGCGTTGTTGCTGTTGTGGATTGATAATCGCCGTGTAATCAGGGTTGTCAGCCAGTTTTGGATAGAATTTGCGCACAGTGCTGCGCAGCGCCTCGACACACTCATCGATACGCGCGTGCGGTACTAAAATATAATCAGGCGCGACGCAGGTTTGCCCAGAGTTGACCATTTTGCCAAAGGCAATGCGCTCGACGGCGTCAGTCATGGGCACGTCGGCGCTGATAATCACCGGTGATTTACCACCAAGCTCTAAGGTCACTGGCGTAAGGTTCTGCGCTGCGGCGCGCATCACATGCTGACCGACTTGGGTTGAACCGGTAAACAGCAGATGATCGAAAGGTAACGCGGAAAACGCCGCAGCAAGATCGGCTTCACCTTGCACAACACAGACTAAATCTTCTGGAAAAATACGAGCTAATAACTCTTTTAACAGTTGCGCCGTGCGTGGGGTGTGTTCACTCATTTTGATCATCACCCGATTGCCAGCAGCCAGTGCGCCAGTTAATGGGCCAATCGCTAAGAAGAGTGGGTAGTTCCACGGCACAATCACGCCGACGACGCCGAGCGGTTGGTAGATGATTTTTGCCGAGGCGGGCTGAAAGGCTAAGCCAACTTTACGCTTCACCGGTTTCATCCAACGCTTAATGCGCTTACAAGCATAATCAATGCCTTCCAGGCTCGGCATCAATTCAGCTAAGCGTGTTTCGTCATGCCTGCGATGACTGAAATCTGCACTGATGGTTTCGCATAGCCACTGTTGTTCGCTGGCGAGTACCCTGCGTAAAGCCTTCAGCCATGCAATACGTTGCTCAGCGCTGGGCATTAATTGTTCGGCAAAGGCTTGTTGTTGCGCGCTTAATAAGTCGTTTAAAGCACTGGTCGGTGTGTTGCTAGACATGGTTAAACTCACAAGCGAATACATATAATTGATGTTTTAGAGTATTTGCTCTAGCGGGTCAAGTAGATTAGAGTATTTACTCTAAGTGCGTAAGCAATCACGCCATAGAGCAGTGGCGAGATGCCTAATGGATGGCAAAGAGAGGTGAGATTGGTCGAGCAAAGAGCAGAACAAACGCAGCACAACAGCAGATTAAATACCCGTCAGCGCATTGTGCAGGCTGCGCTTGAGTTGTTTAACCAACAGGGTGAGCGGCAGGTCACCACCAATCATATTGCTGCGCATCTAGGTATCTCGCCTGGCAACCTCTACTATCACTTTCGTAACAAGCAGACGATTGTGCTCGAGTTGTTTGGCCAATATGAGCAATTGGTTGATCAGTTTTTACAGCGTCCGCAAGATCGAGTGATGACCGTTGCAGATAAGGCTTTTCTATTGGAAGCGCTCCTCACTGTATTGTGGGATTATCGTTTTTTGCACCGCGATCTGCAGCATATGTTAGCCGCTGATACTGAGTTAGCGCAGCGCTATCAAAGGTTGGCGCAGCGCTGCTTAAACAAGGCACAAGGCATTTATCAAGGTTTTGCGGATGCCGGTATTTTGTGTATTGATGCCGTCAGTATTGAAGCATTAGTGCTTAATTCATGGCTGATTCTCACCGCTTGGGTGCCTTTTGTCTGCAGTATGCAAAAAGAATCAACCGATCTGACTCCAGCAATGCTGCGCCGTGCGATCTATCAAGTGCTGATGCTTGAGCGTGAATATGTCAGCGCACAAGCACGTCCAGAAGTGGATGAGTTGCTACAAAAATACCAGCTACCGCTCAGCGAGGTTTTGCCGAACTGCTGAAAAATGAAATTGGTCGTAAGATTGGATTTTGATTTGCGCTTGGCGTATCTCGCGAGTGCCGTTTTTCCCTCAACGGGTCTAGATGGGTTCATCGACGGAAAAACAGCTATAGCGCAGTACGTTCTTCGCAAATATCGACAGCCCATTTTACGCAATCTAGATGTACTAGCTGGTTATATCGCAGCTAAAGCATGACTAAGGCTGAGATAAAGTGAACAAACCCCGCCATTCAATATCAATAATGCGCTGTAACTGAGCAATACCCCCTGCGGGAACACCTGTGTTTGAGGTATACTCTCGGACTTTCTGCCCATCTTTAATAGTGGATATATACCGTGACCCAGACAATCGCCGCCGTGCGTACTTTTCAAGATCTGATTCTCACCTTGCAGAGCTTCTGGGCTGAGCAAGGCTGCGTGGTGCTGCAACCCTATGATATGGAAATGGGTGCAGGTACTTTTCATACCGCAACTTTTTTACGCGCCCTCGGCCCGGAAACTTGGAATGCCGCTTATGTGCAGCCTTCACGTCGTCCAACCGATGGTCGTTACGGTAACAACCCCAACCGCTTGCAACATTATTACCAGTTCCAAGTGGTGCTGAAACCTAACCCTGATAACATTCAAGATCTGTACTTAGAATCGTTACGCCATATCGGTATTGATCCTTTGGTGCACGACATCCGCTTTGTTGAAGACAACTGGGAGTCGCCAACTTTAGGCGCTTGGGGTTTAGGCTGGGAGGTCTGGCTCAACGGTATGGAAGTCACCCAATTTACCTACTTCCAGCAAGTTGGCGGCGTTGAGTGCTACCCCGTCACTGGTGAAATCACCTACGGTCTTGAGCGTTTAGCCATGTACCTGCAGGGTGTTGATTCGGTGTATGACTTGGTTTGGACCGACGGTCCCTTCGGCAAAGTGACCTATGGTGATGTCTTCCATCAAAATGAAGTGGAACAGTCCACCTATAACTTTGAACACGCCAATGTTGAAAAAATGTTTGAGCTGTTTGATTTTTACGAAAGTGAAGCCAGTCGCTTAAGCCTGTTAAATCTGCCGCTACCCAGTTATGAAATGGTGTTGAAAGCGTCGCACACCTTTAATTTGCTGGATGCACGTCGCGCGATTTCTGTTACTGAACGCCAACGTTATATTTTACGCGTGCGCACCTTGGCGCGCGCTGTAGCACAAAGCTATTTAGAAGCACGGGCGAAATTAGGTTTCCCGATGGCACCTGAAGCATTACGTGATGAAGTGTTGGCTAAGTTGGAGATTGAGCAATGAGTGCACGTGATTTTTTAGTGGAACTGGGCACCGAAG
>JAAXZZ010000063.1 GCA_012719655.1 Gammaproteobacteria bacterium
GCGATATCACTGTTATCAGTTAAAAACACTTTATGCACTGCAACCCCTTGTCCATCAAAAAACTGCAGGCTGCGCTGGGTACCACGTTTAGTGTCTTCACTGAGCGCAAACGCACTCTTCCAACCACTTAAAAATAAACGCAGGTCAATATCGGCTGATACCACAAGGCCCATTTTGCCATTGGCCATGACCGTGGTTTCACGATAATAGCCATGGCGCTCATGCACACAATGCTCATTGCGCGTGAGCACCATCACCTCGCCCAGCGCCAATAAAGACGGTAACAGCTCCTGCCAATCAGGACGCAACCGCACCGCATCCTCACCCACGCGGCAGGCAAGTAACTCTGCTTCCGAGACACCCAAATGCTGCGCCGCATCGCGCGCTCTTAAACGTGGCTGCTCATTACGCAGAACCTGCCAAGCCAAAAACAAATCCTGACCTTGGTTAACTGCAAGATTCACGCGGGCCGATTGATTAATTGCTGTGATACTCATGAAATAACCCTCTGTTTGTAGTTATGGTTTTGCCGCAATAGCAAACTCAATAGGTATATGCACCCGACTGGGTACGCCAATCCCGTTTTGCCGCTCGGGTAAAAACTGCCATTGTTTCACCGCTGTCAATGCGGCTTGATCGAGGCTTTTCACCCCAGAGGAGCGCAGGACCTGCAATCCAATTTGCCGACCTTGCGCATCCAAGCGCACATCCACCCAAACCGTGCCTTGCTGCTGGCGTCGTCGTGCCAACGCTGGATACACAGGTGCTGCCGGTGTGCGAGCAAAACGTGGCTGTGTACTCACCACTTCCTTGGTCACTGACAGCTCGGCTTGCGCCGTCTGCTGAGCTTTTTCTGTGACCAATGGTTTTTCGCTAGCACGCTTCGTCTCTCCCGCACGACTGCTTTTTAACTCCTGCAACGCTGACAACTGTTGTTGAACCTCTGTCTTGGCAACATGGAGCGGCGGTTTTTCTGGCGCGCTAGCCACTGCTTTAGTCGGCAATTCCTTTAACGCAGATTGAGTTCTGGTGGGTGTTTTTTGTTCTACGACTGGCGCTTTGGCAGCCTGCGTAATAACACTTGCCACTGGCTTACCTGCAGGTTTAACAGCCAACTTTGGCAACGCTAAAGCCTTGCGTTCAAGCGTCGGCGTAGCGGCTGCAAAAGCCGTTGAAAACGGCTGCTGCTGCAGGGGTAAGACGGCAAAAAAATGCAGTGCCAGCGACAGCGCAATGTAGAAAAACAACCTTGACATAAATCAACTAACCTAACGACAAGGGCGCTATTAAGAATCATTTGCATTTGATAGTCAAGATCATTTAGAGTCCTCAGCGCTGAAGAGTGACACCCCTTATCGTTCTGAAAACTGTTCTGCTAATGAAAAATATGTCTAGGAGTTGTTATGCACATGCGCCTACCCTTTGATCCTAAACCGCTACTCATTGCGCTGTTATTGGCCAACAGCGCAGTGATCGCCGCGGAAAAACCAGCCACTCGTTTTGATGCCATTACCGTGACCACCACTCGCACCGAGCAAAAGCTGAGTGAAGTGCCCAGCACGGTCTCGGTACACGACGAACGGCAGATTGATCAGCAAAACATCAAAAACATCCAAGATTTAATCCGCTATGAACCAGGCGTGTCGGTGTCTGGCGGTAGCAGTCGATTTGGGCTGTCAGGCTTCACCATTCGCGGGATTGGCGGTAATCGTGTTCTCACGCAAGTGGACGGCGTCAACGTTGCCGACAGCTTTGCTTTTGGCGGGTTTCTCAATGCGCGCCGCGACTACGTTGATCTCGACACTGTCAAACAGGTAGAAATCATTCGTGGCCCTGCAAGCTCCCTGTACGGCAGCGATGCCATTGGTGGCGCAGTAAGTTTTATCACTAAGGATGCCGGTGATTATTTAGATGCGGGTGATGATGTGTACTTGCGCTTAAAAACCGGTTACGACGGTGCTGATGACAGCTGGTTACGCAGCAGCACATTCGCCGCTCGTTATGCCAACTTTGATTCATTACTACACTTAGGACGCCGTACCGGCCAAGCCAATGACAGTCACGGCAATCGTGGTGGCATCGGTGCACAGCGGACCAAAACCAATCCACAAGACTACAGCCGTGACAATTTACTGACTAAATTGGGTTGGGATATCAGCGAGCAACAGCGCGTACAGCTTACTTATGAAAACTTCGCTGATGACACTGACACCCAAGTAATGAGCAATTACGGAATATCCAGTTTTGGCAGCAAGACCAACAGCCAAGATGCTAAAGACAGCGTTGATCGCCAGCGTTATACATTCGCCCACACGCTCGCCTTTGATAGCCTGCTGGCTGAACGTGTTAGCAGCCAGCTCAGCTATCAAGACAGTAAAACCCGTCAACGCACCTACGAAAATCGCTTTGCTGCTGGCCAAGCACAAAATCGGGTCCGTGATTCAAATTACCAAGAAAAGCTGTGGGCGTTTAATAGCATGCTGTACAAAGCATTTGACTGGGGCGACAGTCAGCATCAACTGACTTACGGGGTTGATGTCAAGCGTACAAAAAACTCAGATTTGCGAGCCGGTAGCGATACCATTATCAGTACTGGTGTAGTTAACCTTGTAAAACCCACCAGTGACTTCCCTGATCCAACCACCACAGAGTATGCACTGTTCATTCAGGATCAAATTCAGATCGGTCGCTGGACGTTCTTACCCGGTCTGCGTTACGACCATTACACAATGACGCCTAAGGTCAATCAAAACTATCTCAATAGTAATGCGGTGGACAGTAACCCAAGCAATTACAGCGACTCAACGCTATCGCCAAAACTGGGCATCACCTATCAAGTGGATGAGCAGCACAGTGTCTATGGACAGTACGCAGCCGGCTACCGCGCGCCGCAAGCCGTTGAGATCTTTGGTGAATTTGAAAACCCAGGCATGTACCGCACGCTCTCCAACACCGGTCTGAAAGCCGAAACCAGCGACAGTTACGAGCTTGGTCTACGCGGGCAATACAGTATCGGTAACTTCAGCGCCGCTTTGTTTTACAACCAATATGATGATTTTATCGAGCAAGTGAGCCGACCATCGAGCAAACCCGGCTACCCCTTTGGTGAGTTTCAATACATCAATAAAGATCGCGTCACCATCCGTGGTGCTGAAATCAAAGGTGAACTCTACTTGGATGCTTTAGGGCTGCCTGAAGGCTGGAGTGCGCTGGGTAATTTAGCCTATGCCCGCGGTAAAGACGAAGGCACAGGTGAAGC
>JAAXZZ010000064.1 GCA_012719655.1 Gammaproteobacteria bacterium
CTCCCAGGGTGTTGTTTGGCGGGCGGGGCGCGCGTGCTGCTGGTGTTGCTGTGCTCTTGTAGGAGCGGGCCATGCCCGCGATTGCGGGTTTGCAGCGAGTAAAGCGCTGCTAAGCCTAAATTAAACTCTGCATGCTCAGTTGGATAAAGCACGGGTGTGGATTCACGTTGCAGATTATCGCGATATATCAATCATGGTGATAGTGCTGTGCCTGTGCTCTGAGCTGGTTATTATCAAGCTCTTTATCAAATAACAAGATCAGAGGTTGCCAATGAAATTATCTGGACAGGTTGCTGTCGTTACCGGCGCGGCTGGCGGTATTGGCCGGGCAACGGCATTAGCCTTTGCTGAACAAGGCATTAAAGTTGTTGTAGCCGACATTAATGCGCAAGGTGGTGCGCAGACGGTCAGCCTAATTGAAGCCGCTGGCGGCACCGCCGCCTTTGTCAGCTGTGACGTACGTGACGAAGAGCAGGTTAAGCAGCTGGTGTCGAGCACTGTTGAGCGCTATGGCAGCCTCGATTACGCCTTTAATAACGCTGGTATTGAGATGGAAAACCAGCGTTTACATGACGGCTCTATGCGCTCTTTTGAGATGATCATGGACGTCAACGTAAAAGGCGTGTGGCTGTGCATGAAATATCAGCTGCAACAAATGCTCAAGCAAGGTGGCGGTGTCATTGTCAACGCCGCTTCCGTGGCCGGTCTAGGTGCTGCGCCCAAAATGGCGGTATATGCGGCGTCCAAGCATGCGGTGCTGGGACTCACCCGCACGGCCGCGATTGAGTATGCACGCAAAAATATTCGTGTGAATGCCATCTGCCCAGCCGTTATTGATACGGCCATGTATCAGCGTGTCTGTGAGATGGATCCAAAAACTGGCCAGCGCATTCCAGAACTACATCCAATGGGACGTGTTGGGCGCGTTGAAGAAATTGCCGCATCGGTTTTATATTTGTGCAGTGATGGTGCCGGCTTTACCACGGGGCATGCATTGGCCGTGGATGGTGGCATGACGGCCATCTAGGACACTGCTGAATACACCGGCGGCTCAGGCGTAATCCCGAGCCGCAGGTTTTCAGTTAATTGTTGCTTTGCCAGTTTTGCGGCAAGTTAATGAAATCCACCAGTTCGCGTAAACGACCGTGATCACGGCCATTAAAGACAAACTCTAAACGGTGTTGATTACAGAACTCAGGCTCATTGTGCTCTTCTGGACAATAGGGGACTTGAGCGTAACCACCACTGACACATAGATCGATAAACTCTTTGTGTAAAGTCTCGACGGCTTGCTCATTCAGAGGGTAGTTCATGCGAATAACAAAGCGGTTTTTAAACCAGCGCGTAGAGTGGAAGCTGCGATAGAAGCGTGCAATTTCCAAACCTGCTTCACGCGGCGTGCGTACTTGGCGCATGAGACGTAAATCGCTTGGCAGAATGTAGTTTTTATCCACCAACTCTTCTCGCATAAATTCCAGCGCCTTATCCCAATAGGTGCCGCCTTCTTGATCTAAGAGCACCACAGGAACCAGAGGGCTTTTACCGGTCTGGATCAGCGTCAGTACTTCTAACGCTTCATCGAGTGTGCCAAAGCCACCTGGGCAGAGCACCAAGGCATCAGCATCTTTGACAAAAAACAGCTTACGCAAGAAGAAAAAGTGGAATGTCAGCAAATTATTACTGCCATTGACTGTTTCATTCGCACCTTGCTCAAACGGCAGAGCGATATTCAACCCTAAGCCGTTTTCTAAGCCTGCACCTTCGTGTGCTGCAGCCATAATGCCACCGCCAGCACCGGTGATCACCATTAAGTTATGGCGCGCTAAAATTTCGCCCAACTCTTTGGCTTGCTGATACAGCGGATTATCAGGTTCAGTACGTGCAGAACCAAATACCGTGACTTTACGACGTCGCTTGAAGCGCTCCAGCAGACTGAACGACGCTTCCATTTCGCGCAGCGTCTGCATCATGATTTTCGCATCCCAACGGTTGCGATCAGCCTCGGCCATGCGCGCAACAGTCAGCATCATTTCACGGTACAGCGCTTGGTTAGGGCTGGTGGGTGGAACCACCATTTTTAGCAGTTCGTCAACTTTTGTGTCTAAATCAATGCTGCTGACTTGGTACTGACGGGCTAAATAATCATCAGAATCAAATGACATAACAACTCCTTATAATGCGATTCGATCACCGAGCTCTGGGATATTAGCATCCCAATTTAAACGTTTTTTAAACTCGCTCTGCAGGATCAACATCTTATCCAATTCGCCATGAATCAAATGCAATTCAGGGCGGCTTTCAAAATGACTGGCCCATTCAATCAGTTGTGACTGGCCGGCATGGGCAGAGAAACCACCTAAGGTATGGACTTGTGCGCCAACCATAATGTCTTCACGGAACACGCGAACGCTTTTAACCCCATCGACAATCGCGCGCCCGGTGGTGCCGCGCGCTTGGAAGCCGGTGAAAATCAAATGGCAATCGGTGCGCCACAGGTTGTGTTTAAAGTGATGAATAATACGGCCGCCGTTGCACATGCCGCTACCTGCGATAATAATCGCGCCACTTTTGACATTATTGATTGCCATTGACTCTTCAGGTGTTGGTGTCAGCTTGAGAATTGGCAACCAGTCAAAAGCGCTATGAAAGTTATGTTTCCTCAGCATGGCGCGGTTTTCTTCATCAAAATTTTCGCGGTGCCGGAAGTAAATATCATTGGCACGAATCGCCATGGGGCTATCGAGGTAAACAGTGTGCTGCGGTAGACGGCCTTCCTGATAAAAGCGTCCTAAGTGGAACAAAATATCTTGCGTGCGACCCACCGAGAATGCAGGAATCATGACGTTGCCGCCGTCTTTATCGGCTTGCTCAAGAATGGCGACCAGCTCGTCAAGGGTTTCTTCGTTGCAGCGGTGATCACGATCACCGTAGGTTGACTCAAGCCTTAACACATCGGCGTGCTTGAGAATCGCTGGGGGCTTCATCAATGGCGAACAGGTGCTGCCTAAGTCTCCAGAGAAAACCAAAGTGCGCACACTGTCGTTGGGCTCGAAAAACTTTAACGTCACAATAGCCGCGCCGATAATATGACCAGCATCGGTAAAGGTCACTTGCACGCCCGGTACCACTTCGACAGGTTCATCGTAGCCAATGGGCTTGCGCTGCTTAAGTACACGTTCAGCATCTTTGCTGATATACAGTGGCTTGATGGCTTTTTTACCGCGGCGCGCACGCCAACGGGTTTCCCACTCGGCATCTTTTTCTTGAATATGGGCTGAATCGAGTAGCATTAACTCCATTAGTTCACAGGTGGCTTCTGTGGCATAAATCGGCCCGCGAAAGCCTTCAGCGACTAAACGCGGTAACATACCGCTATGATCAATGTGTGCATGGGAGATCACCACAGCATCAATGTGTTCGGGGTTAAAGGCAAAGGCTGAGCCTTTATTGTTACCATTGCCGTTATCGCCATTGCCATTTTCATGGCTGTCGCCGCCTTGTTGCATGCCGCATTCGAGTAGAATGTTTTTCTTATCAAAGGTTTCGATCAGATAACATGAGCCTGTCACCTGTTGAATAGCACCGAGAAAATTGAGTAGGGCCATGGTTTTCCTTATGAACGTTGCGAGTTAAACGTTAGTTGATAGTTATCATGATAACCTCAACCGCCTGTCTATAAACTGCACCAAATTCGAGTTAACGGAGTATTAAAATGCATCAGATTTTGCCGAGCCTAACTGACTTAACTGAGCATGCCAACAACGAGCCAGCGTTCGCGCAATGGCAAAAAGGCTATGGCCCAATCCAGCACACCGCAGAAACACAAGCGGCAGTATATCGCTTGGCACACCAGCTGGTACAAGCCGGAAAACAACCCGACGTCTCTACTGTATACCTTATGCTAGGCGCTTTGGACAAAATCACTGCTGCAGGCATGTCACTTGTCGTTCACATGACCTATGCCAATAAAGTGCACCTTGATGGCACACCTTTGACGGCTGATGAGTTTAAAGTTCAACCTGAAGGGCACACGGGCGGTGCTTTGAATATGGTGCCTGGTTACGCCGCTTATATGGCGCTCAATGCGTTAACCGGCGAAACACGCAGCTGGTTGATGGGGCAGGGACACAGTGTTGCAGCCATCGAAGCGCTTAACGTATTACTCGGTAATCTGCATCCAGAACAAGCCGAAGCTTACGGCAATGGCGAAGAGGGTATTAACCGTTTACTGCAAGATTTTTACAGCTACGCTATTGCTGCCGATGGCGCCATGGCGGCACCGCTCGGTAGCCACGTCAATCCACATACCGCCGGTGGCGTGATTGAAGGCGGATATTTAGGTTTTGCTGAACTGCAATATGCACACATGCCTTTACCTGGCGAAACACTCATTGCCTTTTTATCTGATGGTGCCGCTGAAGAACAACGTGGCAGTGACTGGATTCCACGCTGGTGGCGTGCTGAAGACTGCGGTGCGGCCTTGCCTATTATGATTGCTAACGGTCGTCGTATTGAACAGCGTACCGAACTGGGCACCATCGAAGGCATGCAAGGTTTTATCCGTCATTTACGCGGTTGTGGCTTTGATCCGATCGAATTTGATGGCCGTGATCCTGCCGCCTTTGTCTGCACCATCTGGGAAATGGAGCAGCGTCTTGAGCGCCGCGTGAAAGAAAAAAATAACGGTATTTTGTCCTATCCTTTGCCGATTCCTTATGGCATCGCCAACACGATCAAAGGTTTTGGCTTTTACGGCGCCGATGAAAACAAAGCACATAACTTGCCGCTACCGGGCAACCCGCGCACGGATGAGCAATCTCGCCAGCTGTTTAATCAGCACGTCAAACCCTTGTATGTCGAGCCAGACGAGATGCGTGCGGCGTTGGCTTTGCTCAATAGCCAGAAAGCACAAAACAGCCCATTAGAGCGCGATCACCAGCTGGCTAATCGTCAGCCCAAAGAGCCGGTGCAGCCAGAGCTGCATTATCGTGATGAGGCGTGCTCAACCATGGCGGCTGTGGATCGCTACTTTGTTGACTTGGTCGCAGCCAACCCAGATTTGCGTGCGCGCGTAGGTAATCCTGACGAGTTGGCCAGCAACCGTTTAACTGAAGTGTTAAAAACCCTGCGTCACCGTGTCTGTGAACCCGAAAGTGATTTAGAAGCGGTGGATGGCAAAATCATTACGGCGCTCAATGAAGAAGCCGTGGTGTCGGCGTGTTTGGCTAACCAAGCGGGCTTAAACCTGGTGGCCAGTTACGAAGCGTTTTGCGTGAAGATGCTGGGTGCGGTGCGCCAAAGTTTGATTTATTCACGCCAACAAAAAGAAATTGGCCGTCCTGCTGGATGGTTAGGTTGGCCGCTGATTGCCACCTCGCACACTTGGGAAAATGGTAAAAACCAGCAATCACACCAAGACACCACCTTCTGTGAAGCCATGCTGGCTGAGATGAACGATGTGTCACGCGTATTATTCCCCGCTGATCACAACAGCATGTTGGCTTTGCTACCGCAGATTTACAGCGCACGCGGGCAGATTTCTTGTGTGGTGGCAGCAAAGCGTGATCGTCCAGCCTACTTTAACCAAGCACAGGCTGAGCAGTTAGCTCGCGATGGCGCGATTATTGTCGAAGAGTACGAAGGCGTTGATCCATTGCTGTTAATTGCCAACGGCAGTTATCAGTTGGAGCAAGTGTTGCGTGCTGGCAGGCGTCTGCAAGAAGCGCAAATGGGCTATCGCATTGTCTACTTGCAAGAACCGGGTCGTTTCCGTGCCCCGCGTGATCGTTGGGAGCTGGAAAGCTTGGCCAGTGATGCGTTGGTCGAGACCTTGTTCCCTGAGCGTTTCCGTTTACGCGTGCTATTGACGCACATGCGTCCAGAAGTGATTCGCGGGCATTTATGGACGATTTTACCGAACGCTAACAGCACCTATGTACTGGGCTACCGTAACCGTGGCGGTACTTTAGATGAGTTTGGCATGCAGTTTGTCAATCGTGCATGTTGGGGCAATGTGTTGGCCGCTTGTGCGCGTTTACAAGACCTGCCGCGCACCGCTTTGCTGACCATCGAAGAAGCCGCCGCCGTGGCGGGTAAAGGTGATCCGCAGATTCTGCGCTAAGCAAGACTGGCATGTCTTGATGCCGAAACGCTGGAGGTTTTATCTGTGCATAGGTAAAACCGCCAGCATTGACATCATTCACACTCAGTCAACAGTGTATTTATTCTGCTGCTGACGGCTTGTCGCTCTGAGTCAGGCCGTACTTGTTGTAAAACACCCCTCTGGGGCACATTTATCACGCACATAATACGACGGAGGGTTAAACATGGCCGGTTTGATTTTCCCCTGGCGTGCGGACAATCAATTTCAGCTGTTAATTGACGGCCCTGCCTTCTTTGCTGACTGGCTCAAATACGTCGAGCAAGCACAACAACAGATTGATATTGAGTTATATCTGGTCAGTAGCGGTGCCAGCGCTGAGCGGGTTGAAAGCGCCTTATTTGCCGCCGTGCAGCGTGGTGTGCGGGTACGCTGTCTATTTGATAGCTTCGGCAGTCGCCAATTCAAACATGCGCAGCGTCGTCGCTGGCTTGAGGCCGGTATTGAGCTGCGCTTTTATAATCCTTTGCGCTGGACACGCGGCCTGCAGAACTTTTATCGCGATCATCGAAAATTGCTGCTGATCGATACACAGATCGCTTATGTTGGCGGTGCCGGCTTAACCGATCACTTTTGGCAGCCAGACGCGGCCCAGAGCGCTTGGCATGAAGTGATGGTGCGTGTGCAAGGCCCTGTGGTCGCGGACTGGCAGACCTTGTTTGATTATCAATGGGACAGCTGCATTGAGCGTTTTTTCTGGAAACAAAACAATAGCCCAGAACACACCGCAGCGCTGAAACCGCAGTCGCTGCCGTTTGCCAACATCGGTAAAGCACGGGTGGCCTATGCCGCCTCAACCCAACACCGGGATATTCAGCAATCATTATTGCGCGCGATTAAAGGGGCGCACCAAACCGTGTGGCTGGCCACGCCGTATTTCTTACCCACCTGGGCCGTGCGCCGCGCTTTACGCAAAGCCGCCGTGCGTGGTGTGGATGTGCGCTTACTCCTGACCGGCCGGCACACCGACTTGCCGGCCGTACGTTGGGCAGGGCAGCGCTATTACCCAGCACTGCTGCGCAAAGGTGTGCGTATTTTTGAATATCAACCGCGTTTTTTGCATTTAAAAATGGTCATCGTCGATGACTGGTTGAGCATTGGCTCGTGTAACTTTGATCACTGGAACTTGCGCTTTAACTTAGAAAACAACCTCGAAGTGCGTGACATTGACTTGCTTGAACAAGTCCACCAGAGCTTTCAAACTGACTTTGAGCACAGCTTAGAAATCACTGAAGCACTCTGGCAACAACGGCCACTGATGCAACGCATTCGCCAGCGTCTGTGGGGTTGGCTGGATCGGTTGGCGATTAACTTTTTGGATAAGAGGAAGTGATAACCTAGAGCACGGCCAACGCTGCCGTTTATGCTTAAGTCAATCGAGCCCCCGTCATTTTTAACCGATCAAATAACCGTTTTTTTGTGCAATACAAGCTGAATCAGTATCTATCAGCAACTGTTTAAGTCGTGCTACAGGAAACCCCATGAATGTTGTTCTGGCGTTACACGCCCTTATCGTAACTTTATTTACCATTCGTATTTTGCTTCGCGATGACCTTTCACCGCCCGGTCGATTGGCATGGTTTATCGTGCTAAATCTCTTACCGTATTTTGGTAGTGTGATTTATTTTTTGTTTGGTGAGATCGACATTGGTAAACGTGCGATCAAACGCCATGACGAAATTTTTGATGAGATCATGCTAAAAGCGTCGATCTTTATGGGTAAGGCTGATAACAGCCGTGATTTGATTGAACGAATTTATCAACCTGCATTTCAATACGCCGCATCAATCAATGGCTTTCATCCAGTGGCTGGCAATCGCGCGCAATTGATGGCTGACGCCGATGAGACGCTGACAAAGATGATCGCTGATATTGATGCTGCCAAAGACCATGTGCATGTTTTGTACTACATCTGGCTCAATGACAATACCGGCACCGCCGTTGCAGAAGCTTTGATTCGCGCCGCACAAAGAGGCGTTACCTGTCGTGCGATGGCGGATGGGCTGGGCTCGCGTGCGTTGATAAAATCTGCATTATGGTTACGCATGCAACAAGCTGGGGTACAAGTTGCGGTGGCATTACCATTTAATAGGCTGATTCACACCCTCATTACCAGTCGCCTGGATCTGCGTAACCACCGCAAAATTACCGTCATTGATGCGCGCATCACTTATTGTGGTAGTCAAAACTCAGCTGATCCTGAGTTTCTGGTGAAGAAGAAATACGGGCCTTGGATTGATATTATGTTGCGCTTTACTGGTCCTGTTGTGGCGCAAAATCAGTTGTTATTTGCCAGTGATTGGATGCAAGCCACCGGTGAGTCGCTTGATGTGATTCCCTTAGATACTCAAGCAGAAGCCGTTGCAGATGGCTTTGCTGCGCAAGTGATGGGCGTTGGTCCTACCGAACGACGCGGTGCCACACCGCAATTGTTCGCTAATTTATTTGCCTGTGCCGAGCATACATTAACCCTGACCACGCCGTATTTCGTCCCTGATGCCACCGTTCTTGAGGCGTTGTGCGCGGCAGCCTATCGAGGCGTGGCGGTGACCCTGATTTACCCTAAGGTAAATGACAGCTGGATTGTCGCCGCCGCCAGTCGCAGTTATTACCATAAGCTACTGGATGCCGGTTGTGCGATTTACGAGCATCGCGAAGGCTTGCTGCATGCAAAAACCCTGACAGTGGATGGCAAAATCAGCCTGATTGGTTCATCCAATCTTGATTTGCGCAGCTTTGATTTGAACTATGAAAACAACATACTGCTGCAAGATCAAACCATTACCCAAGCTATTGCTGAACGGCAACAAAGCTACCTTAACCAGTCAGACCCGATTGAATTGCCCGAGGTCTTAGCTTGGCGTTATTACCGTCGAATATGGCACAACGTCATCGCGACGATTGGGCCGGTGTTGTAGAAACGGGTCTTATGTTGTATCGCCTCTGTAGCTGCGGACAAGGATGACGATTATTGATTCTTGGCGTCCTCCGCCACCTGCAAAAGCTGTGCATCCGCCACGGGGTAAGGTTTATCTTGGTTTTTTACTTTACGCTCGCGGGCAAAATACTGCGCCAAGCGCACATCGATCAGTTCTTGAAAGTAGTTGGCAAAGGCATCTTGCAGCTCAGGGGCCACGCTGAAATTCAGGGCAAAGCTGTCGCCTTGTTCAATAAACCATGCTTGGCTGCTGCTTTTATCTTGCTTGCAGGAAAAGTGGATGGGGTTTTTGCGCCAGTAGGTTAGCCAAGCTTTGCTAGCGGCGCTGACTGTTTGCAGATTGGCGGGCAATTCATTGCGCATGTCGTCGGGGCGATGCTCAAGCAAACGGCGACTGCGTTGTGCCAGTTGTGCTGCCAACAAGTCGAGTTATCTGCTAGCTTGCTGGCGTACTTTTGGTAACGTATGGGTAGTATAATGATCCGTAACAAGCAATTAGTGCATTAATAGCTGGCGTACCTGTGCAACTTGTAGGCTGGAAGCAGCTACAGATAAATAACTGGTGCTTGCAAATATGAAAGGCATGTCTGTGTGAAATTTTGTAAAAATTTTCTGATGCTCAAGATTTAATGTACTCTCCGTATTTTTAGACGTCGTGAATCGAGGTAAGAAATTTACACTTTGAACTGCAAGCGACACAATGTGTCGCTTGCTAGGTATATACATAGGTGTAATTGGTAAGCGATAAAAGCATCGTC
>JAAXZZ010000065.1 GCA_012719655.1 Gammaproteobacteria bacterium
ATGCAACAGCTTGACTGTACCTTGGTGTCAACTCGATTTGAACCCGAGCAGTTAGTCGATACAGATTTTCTCAATAATGAAATCAGCGCACCCAATGCTGTGCGTAAACGCCAAGCTGAGTATTTATCGGCACGTTTATGCGCGCGCCAAGCACTGCTGGTGCAAACAGGCAAGGCAGGCTTGCCTATCCAGCAAGAAAACAGCCGCCTCCCGCTGTGGCCTGCACACAGTTGTGGCTCACTCAGCCATAGTCCCGGCATTGCAGCAGCGATTGTTGGCAGCAGCCAAAACTGGTGCAGCTTAGGTTTGGATATTGAAAAACCAATTAAAAGGGAGCGCGCTGAGCGTTTATTCAGCACTATTCTCACTGTCACCGAGCAGCAGTATTATCAGCGTTTAAATCAACAAGATGCCGCGTGGTATTTGACCTGCGCCTTCTCGTTGAAAGAAAGCTTGTTTAAAGCGTTGAATCCACTGACACATGTGTATTTTACTTTTCAAGATGCGCAAGTTGTGGATTTTAAGCTTGCCGATGCCGGCTCTGTGCGCGTGCGTCTGGGTAAAAACTTATCAGACCAATGGGTTGCAGGCCGCGAGTTAGAGGGACAATTTTCCAGCGTGCATGGCAGTGTCATCACGCTAATCAGTGTGCCTGCAGCAGCGCAGACTTAGCGCACTCTAGGCAAGACACACCGTCTCGCCCAGTGTTGTTTTACCGGCTTTAAACCTGCTTAAGCATCCGCGCTAAAATCACTTTTACTTTTGCCATACCATCGTTCAACGCTGCTTCAATCTGCGTCATGGTAATCACCCCGCTCGACTTGCCTGCGGCAGGATTGACGACCAAGGATAAACAGGCGTAACTCAAGCCCAGTTCGCGCGCCAATACGGTTTCTGGCATACCGGTCATGCCAACAATATTACAACCATCACGCTCCATGCGAACAATTTCAGCAGCTGTTTCTAAACGCGGGCCTTGAGTGCAGCCGTACACGCCTTGATTAGTACAGCTATAGCCGCAAGCAGCTACGGCAGCGATCAGACGCCTACGCAGTGTTTCATCATAGGGGTAACTAAAATCAACATGAGTGACATGATCTAAATCACCGTCATACAAAGTGTGCTGACGGCCAGATGTGTAATCAATAATCTGATCAGGGATACAAAAATGCCCTGTCGGCATATTAGCGGTAATACCACCCACCGCGTTGATGGCTAAAATCGAATGTGCACCGGCATGGCGTAAAGCCCACAAGTTTGCTCGATAATTGACTTGATGCGGCGGGATACGGTGCGGATGGCCGTGGCGCGCTAAAAACAACACTTCCTGACCAGCATACTCCCCTCGTAAAATATCAGCAGACGTTGCTCCATACGGCGTATCAATATACAGCGCATCACGAATGGTAAGTCCTTCCAACTGGGTTAATCCTGTACCGCCGATAATCGCGTACTTACTCATCTGCAACCTCTCACTGATTCGTTTATTTAAAGTGCTTTTAGCGCCTGACGGGCGGCCTGCCAACGTGGATGCTGTTGAAAATCATGCAGTGCCACATGCCGGCCTTGCATAACCGCTAATTGTCGACATGGTCTAACCTGTTGGCTCTGCAATGCCGTTAATGCAAGTTCCGCTGCCGCACGGTCATTGCATAGTAACCCAACATCACAGCCGGCGCGAAGTGCAGCCAGCACACGCTGCGCCGCATCACCGGCAACATGTGCACCAGCCATCGACAAGTCATCGCTAAACAGCACACCTTGGTAATGTAATTGTTGCCGTAAAATGTCCTGCAGCCAAACTTTTGAAAAGCCCGCCGGCGCGCTGTCCACTTGTGAGTAAATCACATGGGCCGGCATCATCCCAGCCAGATTGTTTTGTAGACGCTTGAAGGGTTGTAAATCGGCTTGATTGATTTGTGCAAAACTGCGCTCATCAACGGGAATAGCAACATGGGAATCAGCCGTAACCCAACCGTGCCCTGGGAAGTGCTTACCCACTGCAGGCATGCCAGCAGCCTGCATACCTTTTAAGAAAGCGCCAGCTAAGCGCACCACGGTATCAGCATCAGCAGCAAAGGAACGCAAGCCAATGACTGAATTGCGGCCGTAATTAAGGTCAAGCACTGGTGCAAAACTAAAGTCAATCCCCATGGCCAAGACTTCCCAAGCCATTAACCAACCGCACTCTTCAGCCAGTAGTTCAGGATCAGCGGCTTCAAGCAAACGCCCCATGGCTGGCAATCCCACAAAACCTTGACGCAGACGCTGTACGCGCCCACCCTCTTGATCAACAGCAATTAACAGATCACTGCGCACTGCTCGAATCGCTCGACACAGCTCACGAACCTGTTGCGGATGCTCAATGTTACGGGAAAATAAAATGACCCCGCAGACTTCAGGTTGGCGTAATAAATGACGATCCGCTGCGGTTAAAAAAGTACCGCCAATATCCAGCATCAACGAGCCTTGCATGCTCAATCCTTAAATTGTATGTCTGCGCAAAATATCAGCCTCACCGGTGTGTTCGCAAATTTCGACCGGGCAGGCGTTTATTACATGATTATAAAGTTCGATTATGTCTTTATTGTGCATACGGATACAGCCATGGGAATAAGGCTGACCGAGTCGCTCTTCATCGGCAGTGCCATGAATATAAATATAACGGCGAAACGTATCACAATCACCTAAGCGGTTGCGCTGTAATTCAGTGCCGCTTAGCCATAAAATTCGACTTAAAATCCAGTCTCGCTCTGGGTGAGCTTGTTGGAGCTGTGGCGAATAGACTTCACCTGTCCAACGTCGTCCGCGCAGGACCGCACCTGGTGGTAAGCCTGCACCAATTTTTGCACGAATATAATGCATGCCGCGTGGGGTACAGCCTGAGCCGTTGCGCTCGCCTGGGCCATTTAGAGCAGTAGAAATAGTATAGCAACGCCACAACTGCTGATTGGCAAACGCATACATGCGCTGCTCAGCAATCGAAACATGCAAATAATCAATAATCACTCATTCACCCCAGGAATCAATCAGGGCGCTTTCTTTTTAATAGCAGCCTGCATTTGTACAGAACCAATCGCACTGTCAGCACGCATACCTGCAGCTAAAAACGGCACCATCAAACGCATAACCTGTTCAGTGGTCATGTGCACCTGATACTCAGTTTCTACAATAGCACGCAAGGCTTTAATACCCGACATACTAAAGGCTGCAGCACCCATCATAAAGTGCACACGCCAAAACAATTCAATAGGTTGAATCTCAGGTGCCGCGGTATGCAATAAAAGCATATAGCGATGAAAAACCTTGCCATACATTTCATTCAGGTAGCGGCGCAGGTGTCCCTGACTCTGACTGAAAGCCAAGCCTAGCAAACGCATAAAAATCGATAAATCATTACCGCTGCGTGGTTTCACTGCCAGTGTTTGCTCTACCAATAACTCCAGTAAACTTTCAACAGTCCAAGCGGGCTGATCACCAACTGATCGGCGCTCAAGCTCTGCATCAAGACTGAGGCAAAGTGGCCCCAAGAAGCGTGAGAAAACAGCTTGAATCAGCGATTTCTTGGAACCAAAATGATAGTTTACCGCAGCCAGATTGACCTGTGCTTTACTGGTAATAAGTCGTAGTGAGGTTTCTGAGAAGCCTTTCTCTGCAAACAGGATTTCTGCTGCATCCAAGATGCGCTCTACAGTGTCTGACTGGGCCATGCGAGTTACACTCTAAACAAACGATTCAAACATACGTTTTAAACATATTTACTGTCAAGTTTATTATTCAGCTAAGTGCGAATCACATCAACGTAATCACCCATTGCAACGCGTTATTGTTTTAAGAAAGCGCTGAATAATCACCTAGTTTGCCAGAAAACTATTGAAAATCAGCTGAAAATACTCATTTACTGGCTGTAAACTGCGCTTTTAGCTGATGTGCACCTAGCCTTGACTGCCTCGCTAACATCACGCTTTTACTCAGCACTTGCTGAAAAACAGTAAAGACGCAATAAAAGATGGCTTAGTCACCCACCGATGACCAGTCAATAAAGCCGAGTTGCCAAGTCGCTAGAATCAATAAACCAAAAACAATCCGATACCAAGCAAATACTGCATAACTATTATTGGCAATAAATTTTAACAGTCCACGCACAGCCAGCATGGCAAACACAAAAGAAGTCACAAAGCCGATGACAAACACCGGCACGTCATCGCCATTGGCGAAAAGCTCACGGTGCTTATAAAAAGAATAAACCGCTGCTCCAATCATCGTTGGCATGGCTAAGAAGAAAGAGAACTCTGTTGCAGCTTTACGTGACAAACCAAAAAACAAACCACCAATAATGGTTGAGGCTGAGCGTGACGTGCCAGGCACAAGCGCTAAACATTGTGCGCAGCCAACTTTTAAGGCTTGCTGCCAATGCATATCATCAACGCTTTCAGCAACGATTGTATGAGGGCGTTTTTCTGCCCAAAGCATCACCACCCCACCGACGACTAAAGCTGTGGCAACCGTAATCGGGTTAAACAGCCACTTTTCAATTAAGTCCGCAAAGGTTAAACCCAATACGACTGCCGGAAAAAAAGCGACCAACAGGTTAGCAGTAAAGCGTTGCGCGCCAGCCTCGCGCGGCAAGCCAGTTACCACGCTGACAATCTTGCTTCGATATTCCCACATCACCGCTAAAATAGCGGCCAGTTGAATAATGATGTTAAATGCTTTGGCCCGCTGACCATCAAAGCCAAGCATATCGGCAACGATAATTTGATGCCCTGTACTGGAAATCGGTAAAAACTCAGTGAGCCCTTCAACCACACCTAAAATAAACGCCTGTACTGCTAACCAAATGTCCATAATGTCCCAACTTTGTTGAATAACTGCTCAGAGGCTGCGCATCTTACCCTTGCGTCCTGTGCATTTCACGAAAATCCCTGAGCCTAGAGCATATTCATGCAATAAGGCACTTAGTCGCATAGTCTAACAGGCACAGAAGTCGTAAAGTGACTGTTAAATAAAGTATTTAAATCAAATGCAATGCCAAATGAGAGCACCCCTGCACAAGCAAAGTTTAAAATCCTCATGATCTAGTATTAACTTTCTTACGCAGCGTCCGATACAGGCAACAATATTAATAACAATCATGCAACTGTGCCTTAGAGGAGTTATGGTCAAATCTGGTGTACGAGCATCAGGCGGTTTTCCTGTCTGATTGCTCCATTACTTGTTCGCCGTCTTGGAATTTAACGTTATTGACCACGAGGGTTAGCAGTTGAAATCCTTTCAGGCGGTTCCAG
>JAAXZZ010000066.1 GCA_012719655.1 Gammaproteobacteria bacterium
CGATCCCTAAATGACCGCAAATGGCGGGTGATTGCAAGTCGCACACTTTACGCCATCACGACGACTCTTTCATCAATTCCAGCCGAATCCTGCCAATGGCGCCCATTGGGTTCAGTCCTTTTGGGCAGACCCAGGAGCAATTACCAATACTGCGACAACGAAATACGCTGAAGGGATCTTCGAGGTCTTGGAGCCGTTCAATGCGCGCACGATCTCGACTGTCCAGCAGAAAACGTAAGGCTTGTAATAGCGCAGAGTGGCCGCGGTATTATTCTGGGTTCCACCACCAAGATGGGCATTGCGATGTGCAGCAGCCACAGAGAATGCACTCATACAGACCGTCGAGCAGCTTGCGCTCTTCAGGGGATTGCAGACGCTCAATCGCCGGAGCCGGATCATCATTGATCAGCCATGGTTTGATCTGCTCGTAATGGTGGAAAAACAAGCTTTGATCGACAACTAAATCGCGCACCACAGGCATGCCAGGTAATGGCCGAATCACTAAGGTGTTGGATGTGCCAAGTGCTTCAGCGACGGGCTTGATGCAGGCCAGCCAGTTTTTGCCGTTGATGTTCATGCCATCTGAGCCGCATACGCCTTCGCGGCAGGAGCGTCGATAAGCCAGTGTTGGGTCTTGCTCGCGTAAATACTCAAGCGCATCCAATACCATTTTTTTGCGAAACTCATCGGGCAGCGTGAGCGACTGCATATAGGGCTTGCTGTCGTGTTCTGGGTGGTAGCGGAAAATCTCGACGTTAATCATTAGATATCTTCCCTTAAAGTGAAATATATCGTTGTATGATGACGTCTGATTCAGATCTTAAGGGTTGGCCATCTGCGCAAGACGTTCATACGTCTTCGTTTATAGGCTTAATAGGTCAAGGAATCAATTGCGTAAAACATTAAGGATTGACGGACAAGCTGCTTGGCTTGCGCCTGTATAACGGCGTGGCTGATGACGGCAGGTGTTAATGGCCATTTGTTGAGGAATACAACATGGATTGGTTTGAGGAGTTAACCGGATTTGCCGAGCAGTCACCTGAACAGGTCAGGGCGAATTTATCATTGTTTTCTGGGCGTCTTTGCTCGGTTGTAAATAAGCGCTGTTGGCATGTCGGGCGTTTAACGCTACCAAGCCTTGCGCAGTTACGCACAATTAAACCGCACACCAAGGGTAAGTTAAAAGTGCGCGAATTGGTGGCGGATGTGCAGCATTTGCACACCCAAGCGGAAAACGCTGATGCATTGTTTCAAGTGGCCTCGCAGTTTAATGTGCTGGAAATGGTGTCGCCCAATGTTGCCCCAGAAGAGGGCATCGGTATTTATCAGCAGGACCGTACGCAAGGGCCGGCTTGTGCCATTGCTGCCGGTGCGGCGACTATCTATCGTAATTATTTTGTTGAGCTGGATGGCCAATTAGGGCAGAGCACTGCGCGTCAAATCAACTGTATTGCTGAACTGGGGGAAGCGCTGGGCAATCAAAATGAGCGTTTGTGGCAGATGAAAAACGGCTATGTGATTGCTTCAAAGCAAGGGCTGACAGAAATCGCTGAGTATTTGAAAGACGCCAGTATTGCAGAGAAGCAGCAGCTTAAAGGGCAGTTGCGTATTGGTCTGCATCTCAATACTGAAGTGACACTCAAGAAGAGCCAGCATTGTGTTAGCCAAGCCCTGTGCAGTGCTTTACCCATTGCTTATTCGCAGTATCCAAGCGCGCTCTGGGCTGATTTTGCCAAATTGATTCTTGAGGCGGCCTATGAGGCAACCTTGGCGGCGGCGGTGTACAACGCTAATCACTATGGCAGCAATAAGGTGTTTTTGACGTTGCTAGGCGGCGGTGCCTTTGGTAACCCGCAAGAGTGGATTTTAAGTGCCATTCGTCAGGCGTTGTTGGCCTATAAAGAGGTTGATTTAGATGTGGTGATTGTCAGCTATTACCAATCCAATCCGCAGGTTAAAGCGCTGGCTGATGAAGTGATGGCGCTTATCTATCCCGCTGAACCGGTAAAAGTAGTAGCGCCTGCCGCTCAGCCTGAGCCTTTGAGTGTCGAGCGGCGTCGTGCGTTGCTGCAGGACATTATCGAGAAGGAGTCTTTTATTCAGGAGCTGGAGCGGCAGTATTCGAGCGAGCTGTATATGTGTCCTATTTGTGAGGAAAAGCTGGATGCTAACTACGATATTTTTGCTGCGGATTCTGAGCGTAACCTGCGTGATCGTTTGAGTTTCTTTCAGCAGTACAAGAAACAAGATGATCCGCGTGTTGCGCTGCCAGTGTGCAGTGTCTGTATTGACAAGCTCGCGCTGGTCAATGGCAGTCATGGTCATGAGTGTAATGCAAGCTTTACATACCAAGGCAAAGAGGTGTTTTATCGCGGCCGATTTGGCGGCTATTTGTATCTGGGGTTTGTTTAAGCGGGGCTGATTGATGTGTAGCGAGGCCTAACCGCAACAGCCATCTATAATTCTTCATTGATCCATTAAGAAAAATAGATGGTCGCTGGGTTGCTTATGATGTTTTGCTTGATTCAGTGCTGGCTTAAAACAAACTGGGTAAAGGCAGCCAAATGCTCATGCAAGCGCCAGGCAGGGCCGTGTTATTGCTTAACTGCAGTCGCGCAGGGCGGTCGTCTTGGTCGTGCATTGCTATGATGTTGGCTGCAAAATACAGACCTAAACCTGTGCTGCCGCTGTTGCGATCAATGCTGCTGGACTGGCTGTTTCGCACTGTGCCTAATAAGCTTTCGGGGTAGCCGGCACCGTCATCGCTAATGGACAGCAGTATGCCGTTGTCTTGGCGCTGAGCGCTTAAGCGGATGGTTTTTTTACAGTAGTTAATGGCGTTGCCCAGAGCGTTATCCAGCACAGTGCCGATTAGACTGATATCGAAATAACCCTCTAAGTCTGGGTTTTCCAACTCGATCTGTAAGTCGATATTGCGATAGTTGAGTAATTCACGATGGCGATTGTGTAAGTCTTCAAAGACCTCGTCTAAAGGGCAATACACCGCTTGCAGTAACAATTGGCCATGCTCAAGTTTATAAAGCCCCAATAATTGCATCAACATGGCATCTAAACGTAGCGCTTCTTGCTCAATTAAACGCGCTTGCGGTGAGCGCTGCAGCGCTTCAGGCATTTCTGCTAATAAGCTCTCATAGGCGTGACTGACGGCGGCAATGATGTTTTTCATATCGTGCACGGTAGAAGCCATCAGGGTAGAAAAATCAATGTGTTTTACCATGGACTCAACTCCAAAGAAGATTGCATGTAGGCGAAGTCGATTGACTCAGGTTCGATGTTGGAAATGTGCTCAATGCGCTGTAAACAGTCCTGTAAACGCTGCTCAGCATTGGCCTGCTGCTGATGCAGTTGATCCAGAAATAAACGAGCAGCCGCCATATTCAGCTCAATCATGTGCGGTGCTTGCGCGAGCGCTTGTTCAAACAGTATCTGTGCTTGCTCAGCGTGCTCTTGAAAGTGCAGGGCCGCGGCTTGGCGACTTAAATCCAGCGCGTGACGCAGCGGTTGCGGGTCGAAACTGTCTAACCGAGTTGCAACCTGTTCCAGTATGCCGGCGATACCCGCAAAGCGCTGAGCACAAAACAGCCACAAAGCGTGCGCCGCACTTGGCGCTTCCCACAGGGCAAACCAATCACCGAGTTGCAGTAAGGTAATGGCGCCATAAGCATACTGATGTTCTTGCAGTGCGCTGAAGAGTTCGCTGCATTCTTGTGCAGTGATTTTGCTGCCTTTTCGGCGCTGTTCTTCAACCTGTAATACCCTCAGTGCCGGTTGCAGAAACACGCTTTGGCGGTAGTTTTTTTCTAAAATGCTCAGCCATTGCAAGGCTTCCTCTGGCAGTTTGGCTGTGCTGGCTGCTTGAGTCAGCATGGAGGCCAGTTGCCAGAGTAACTCTGGATCAAAAGTGCTTGAATAACGGCCAATTTCCCAGCATTGACGCAGAGCGTGGATCGCGGCAAGGGTATCGCCTTGGAGCCATGCTTGGCTGGCAAACTTAATTTGCCGGCGTAAGGTGTTGGGCGACAAGGTGACCGCTTGCTGTAAGGCATCGAGCATGCCCGCTGGGTTATTTTGCAAGGCTGCCAGTTCGGCCTGCATATCACGCAGCTCCGGCATCATGGGGAATTGACGTACAGCGGCAGTGAGGAGGCGAGTTGCCTTATCTAAGCGGCCTTGACGTAGCCATAAGTGGGCGAGTGCTTGTAGGTTCCAGCCCGTCGGTCGGCTACGTGCGAGCTGCTCAAGAAAGGTTTCAAGGGCTTGGTAGCGACCTAAATCTTCTAGCGCATTGGCCATGTGGCGCTGGCATAACACCGCATGTCTTGGATCTTTTTCTTCAATGACTTTGCAGGCTGCTAATACGGCTATCGAGTCATTGGCCTCCACTGCTTTAAGTACGGGGGCTAAAACCTGTTTGCGCCGTACTAAACGTTCTAAGCGTGTCTGTAGCGCCACTTTATTAAAAGGCTTGGTGAGGTAATCATCTGGCTCACATTCAAGCGCGGCCAACACCATTGCTTGCGTATTCTCAGCCGTCACCATAATAAAAATACAGTGCGGCGACAGCAGGTTTTCTGCATGCAATTGCTCTAGGACTTGCTGTCCGTTGAGACCATCGCCGAGGTTATAGTCATGCAAAATAACGTCGTAGCGGTGACGTCGGCACAGCTCTAGCACTTCATTGCCATTGGCGGCCGTATCTATTGTCTGCACGCCGAGTAGGCGCAAGATGCCTCGAATGGAGCTGCGAAACTCAGAGAAGTCATCTACCACTAAGAAGCGCTTTTTGCTGAAGTCGATCATAGTCCAGCACATCCCTTTGATTACATTGCTAGTAAATTATCTGAGTTCAGTCTAATCGTTATTGCGTTAATACGCACGATGGCTGTAGCGACGCTATGGCTCGAACCACAACTTGGTATTTTTTTTATTGGTCTAGAGCAATAAAACGGCGATTTCATGCGAATATCGCTCAGCTACTAGCCTAAGGTATAGCCTTTGTAACGTTTTGTATCGGTAGAATGCTGTTAAAGCCAAGTGAGAATCATGACTTGCTTTAACTCCCTAAGATGATCAGGAATTCGCTATATGCTAATTTTCTTTGCCAGTATTACCTTGCTTATCCTCGGCTATAAGTTCTATAGCCCCTTTGTTGAAAAACAAGCGGGTATTGACCCTACAGCTATAACTCCACAAGAACGCTTACGTGATGGCGTTGACTACGTTCCGATCAGTCCGGCGCGAGCTTTTCTGATTCAGTTTTTGAATATTGCCGGTGTAGGACCGATTTTTGGTCCTATTTTGGGTGCGTTGTATGGCCCAATTGCCTTGGTGTGGATCGTGCTTGGCAACGTAATTGGCGGTGCGGTGCATGACTACTTTTCTGGCGTTATGAGCTTAAAAGAAGATGGTAAGAGTTTGCCGGAGATTGCCGGTCACTATTACAACGTGATCTTCAAAGGGATGATGCTGCTGTTCACCTGCATGTTGTTGTTTTTTGTGGGTGTGGTTTTCATCATGAGCCCAGCTGGGTTGCTGAGTAATTTGTCTTTTTTGAAGGCACTTTTTTAGCCGGCAACACCTTTTGGGTGTTGGTGATTCTTGCGTACTACTTCTTTGCAACACTGCTGCCGATTGACAAAATTATTACCAGACTGTACCCGCTATTTGGTTTGCTAATGATTGTGATGACCACGGCGGTTGCCGTTGCACTGCTGTTGAGTGCGCCGCATTTAGCTGAGGTGAATGGTCTTTTCTCTTACTTCACCGAGCATGATCATAGCTTATTAGAGCCAAATCCAGACGGTTTGCCGGTCTGGCCACTGCTGTTTGTGACCATTACCTGTGGTGCAATCAGTGGTTTCCACTCAACCCAATCGCCGATGATTGCTCGCTGTCTGACCAATGAGAAATATGCACGTCCCGTGTTTTATGGCGCCATGATGTGTGAAGGTATTGTTGCTTGCGTATGGGCGTTAGCGGGTATTGCGGCCTTCCCAGAAGGCTATGTCGGCTTAAAAGCCATGATTGCCCAGGGTGGCCCCGGCGTGGTGGTTAATCATATTGCCACCACTTACCTTGGCGTCTTTGGCGGTGTTATGGCTATTTTGGCGGTGGCGATTTTCCCGATCACTTCCGGTGATACAGCATTCCGCTCATTACGCCTGACAATTATGGATGCGTTTAATATCTCGCAAACCATGCGCCATCGTCTGATGTTGTCCTTACCGCTGTTAGGTGTGGGTTACCTGATGACACTCTTGGACTTCTCGCTGATTTGGCGCTATTTCGCATTCTCAAACATGCTGCTGTCCACCAGCGTATTGTGGCTTGCAACCAAGTACCTGTTTGATCGCGGTACCTTCCACTGGATTGTTAGTATTCCAGCAACCATTGGTACTTCAATCAGTGTGGCCTACATCGCCACAGCAGGAATCGGCTTGAATCTACCAATGGAATACAGCAAACCGATTGGCATTACCGTTGCGATCGTCTGCTTAGTGGCATTGGTGATGCAGCACCAAAAGTATTTAGGAAAGGCGGCGGCTAAAGCTTAAGAGGAATATTCAGCTATTTTGCCAGCAAACGCTTGACATGATGGCTGATTCCGAGAATAATGCGCGCCATCCAAGGCTACATAGCTCAGTTGGTTAGAGCGCAGCATTCATAATGCTGATGTCCCAGGTTCAAGTCCCGGTGTAGCCACCATATTTCTTTCCAGTGCAGTCCACTGGAGTCTTCAAAGCCCCGTAATACGGGGCTTTTTTTTTGTCTTGCTGTTCATACCTGTCCATTCTGATCTATAGTCATCCACTAGAAATTGTTGTCACTAGAACCTTTGCATTCAGAGTGGATTTAAGACTACCTAGAGGACTTCAAGACTTTAAAGAAGATCGGCTAATAGACAGTTTTATTTCATCACTCAGGGCTAAGGTCCGACATGCTCGTAAAAAATCACAACTTACTAACCCTAAAACTCATGATACGAGTGTGAGATATGCGTATACCCGTGAAGTCGGTCAAAAAGGTGTACCGCACTATCACTTAGTTATTTTCGTCAACTGTAGTGGGGCATCTGTATCAATAAGGCTTGATAAAACCTGATTTCCTTAGCTCACACCTTAAGGCTAATGCTGCTGATATTAGAGCCCGCTAGTGCATAGCTAGGCTATATGGTGAAGGAGTGGCCGTTTTCTGGATCTGTTTGTTCTCTTGTTAGCATTAAGAAATTGTATTGAGAGTTACTGAAATCTCTCCGTCATTCTTCCGTACAGATTGCTTGTGTTCGAGGTGTGCGCTACTATCTCTACATGGTACGGAATCTATACGTACAAAGGAGTATGAAATGGCAACTGCACGATTAGATATCAGGCTTGATGAAGAGATTAAAGTTAAGGCTGAAAAAGCCTCTGCACTGTTGGGCTTAAAAAGCTTAACTGAGTATGTGGTCAGGCTGATGGATGAAGATTCAACTCAGGTGATCGCTCAGTACGAAAGTATGACTGTTGAAGACAATGTATTCGATCAGTTTATGGCAGCCTGTGAGCAGGCTCAGGCACCGAACAAAGCTTTGCTAGAGGCAGCAGCCTTTGCCAAGGCGAGTGACTTTAAATGAGCTGGTCAAAGGCTTTTGAAGAACTCAGCAAATCCAAGCATGATCGAGACTCTTTTGACTGTGGTGAGAGTGAGCTGAATACGTTTATTCAAACTCAAGCGGCGAAACACATGCAAGCGGGTATCAGCCGCACAATGGTGTTGTCTGGCACTGCACCTTTGCTCAATCAGAAGTATCCGATCTGTGCGTTTTATAGTGTTGCACCCAGTTCGATTTGCCGTGAGACATTACCTGCGTCACTAGCTAAAAAACTGCCTCACTATCCCGTGCCAGTATTCTTATTAGCCCAGCTAGCTGTACATAAAGAGTTTCATGGCAGTGGCCTAGGTAAGGTCAGCCTGATTAAGGCGCTTGAGTATTTGTGGGGCGTGAATGCACATATGCGAGCCTACGCAATCGTTGTTGACTGCTTAACGGACTCAGCTCAAAGCTTTTATCAGAAGTTTGGGTTTCAGGTACTGTGTGAGCAGAACGGACGAGTGCGTATGTTCTTGCCGATGAAAACGGTGGGGCAGCTATTCAATTAGTTTGCTGAGCACTCTGCGTGATGTGATAAATGGATTCGACAACGATTGGGTAGTTATATTTGGAAGCAATGGGGGCGCAAAGGTTATCGGATGCTTAAGCACTTGGTTGTTGATCGATGGCTGGCATGGAATACTGCTAAGTCTGCTCATAGCCCGTGGCGATTAAGCGCAAGTCCAGCCCTTTACCGAGGCGCTACCAAACAGATACTTTAAGGACTTGGGGCTGCCAGAACTGGCTGCAAGATGAAGTATAAAGAGATTTGAACCGCCGTGGTACGTGACTCGTATGCCCGGTGGTGCGGGAGGAGAGGCGTCGTGATGTGTCTCCTGTAAATACCCCATTTATAACACAGCCATCTCGTAGAGAATTTATGCCGCATTTCGGTACTCTAACGGCGTCATGTCATTCAGTGAGTCGTGTGGTCGTTCAGTGTTATATAACTCAATCCAGTTTTCGGTTATTTGCTTTACCTCATTCAGGTTGTTGGAAATATATAAATCCAGTACATCATCACGATACGTTCGGTTAAATCGCTCAATGTATGCGTTCTGGTAAGGGCAACCAGGTTTGATGTAATCAATCATAATGCCATGCACTTTTGCCCAGCTGGTGAAGACTTCTGAGGTAAATTCACTGCCGTTATCAACGCGAATTTTCTCAGGGTAACCGTGCCATTCAGCCAGTTGGTCCAGATAACGTATTACACG
>JAAXZZ010000067.1 GCA_012719655.1 Gammaproteobacteria bacterium
AAATACTGCAAGGCTTACCCCCCCGCGGAGACCACATTGAAATAGCACAAACATCCGATTTAGCTCGCGAGCTAGCTGATGACCAGCTGTTTATTATTGATGATGGCTTAATTCATGCTTTGGTTGATGGTCGCCCAGTTTTTTATCTGCAAGAAGGCGACCTAATTGGCTTACGCAAAGGCCTGGAACTGCCAGAGTGCCAATACAGCAGCGAAGAACCGATTCGCTTAACCCCTTATAATCGTCGTGAAGTTTTTCAGCACATTGCTGAAAATGATCAACGCCAGGAACTCTTCACCCTGTATTTACTCGGACATTCAGCATTATTTTCTGACGCTCTAGCCCGTCTAAAACAGCCTGAGATTCGCCCAGCCACAGGCTTTCAGAGCTTTGCAGCGGGCGAAGAACTCATCAATCAAGGCGACATTGCTGAGCATGTTTTCATTATTATTGAAGGGCACGCCGAAGCTTGGGTCAATGGTGAGAAAGTTGGCGACGTGGAAAAAGATGAGATTTTCGGCGCTATGGCAGTATTCACAGAGGAGCGTCGTACGGCCACTGTGATTGCGAGTGAACCCTGCACCGTGATGGTGATCCCAAAAGATCAATTCCTCAGCCTCATGCGCAGCAATCCGCGTATTGCTCACAGCCTGATTGAAAGTATGGCGCGACGCATTGATCTGATGAACAAAGAAATCACCCATTTGCGCAGCAAGCAAAAAAACTAAGCCTCTATCTTTGACAAGTTAATAAGCGCTCACTTACTGCGTTTGTTAACTTGCTTTCAACCTCAAGCCTGCTTACGCACGAAAAGCAACAGCAAAGCTTCCTGCTTTTTTGGATATAGACTGTTATTATTCGCCTTTTTGCAGGCAGTCCATTCCATGCTTGAAAAACTCTTTCAGCTGCAAGCCAACAACACCAACTTGCGTACCGAAGTGCTGGCAGGCATCACCACCTTCCTAACCATGGCCTACATCCTTTTTGTTAATCCAAATATGCTGGCCGAAATTGGTATGGATCACGGTGCGGTGTTTGTCGCTACCTGTTTAGCGGGAGCAATTGGTTCTGCCATTATGGGCCTGATTGCCAACTATCCGATCGCTCTTGCACCCGGCATGGGACTTAACGCCTTCTTCACCTATACCGTGGTTGGCACCATGGGTTATTCATGGCAAGTGGCTTTAGGGGCAGTATTTATCTCCGGTTTTTTGTTTTTCGCTATGTCGATTTTCAAAATCCGTGAGTGGATTATTAACAGCATACCGATGCCGCTGCGCTCTGCTATCAGTGCTGGTATTGGCTTATTTTTAGCGTTAATCGCACTTAAAAATGCGGGTATCGTCATTGGCAACAATGACACTTTAGTGACCTTAGGTGATCTCGCACAACCTGCTCCTATTTTAGCGACACTCGGCTTTGTTGTGATCGTCGCGCTTGCGTATCGACAGATTACCGGTGCAGTAATGATCGGCATTTTACTGATCACAGGCGTATCCATCGGTCTAGGTTTTTCTGACATCAACGGCTTGCTCAGTATGCCGCCCAGCATGCTGCCGACACTGTTGCAACTGGATATTATTGGCGCCCTGGATGTCGGTTTAGTCAGTGTGATTTTTGCGTTTTTGTTTGTTGATTTATTTGATACCTCCGGCACTTTAATTGGTGTGGCTCAGCGTGCCAATCTGATTGATAACGATGGCAAGATGCCGCGTTTGGGCCGCGCTTTACTGGCCGACAGTACGGCGACTATGGCAGGCGCCTGCATGGGCACCTCAACCACCACTAGTTTTGTAGAATCGGCTGCGGGTATTGCCGTCGGTGGACGCACAGGCCTCACCGCCTGCGTGGTATCACTACTGTTTTTACTCAGTCTATTTTTTGCTCCATTAGCATCGGCAATACCTGCCTATGCCACTGCGCCTGCTTTATTTTTTGTGGCGGTATTAATGACCAGCGGTTTAGCGACTATCGATTGGGATGACCTAACTGTTGCCGCGCCTGTGGTAGTTGCCGCGTTAGCCATGCCACTGACGTTTTCTATTGCTAATGGTATCGCCTTTGGCTTTATCAGCTGGACAGCCATTAAACTGCTCAGCGGTCGCTGGAAAGACCTCAACAGCGCTATGTGGGTTTTATCCATCCTCTTTATCATTAAACTGGGTTTCTTTGCCTGATGCCACATTTTGACTATTCTCCAGACGCTTATTTGCAACAGTTTCAGGCTAAGAAAATTCGCCTCCAAGACTTGCTCAGTGAATTTAATGCCCCTGAACCCGAAGTTTTTGCTTCTGCCAAGCAACACTACCGCTTACGCGCTGAGTTCCGTTTGTGGCGCGAGGGCAACCAACGTCATTACGCAATGTTTGCTCCAGGTGATAACCGCACCCCTATTTTTGTTGAAGACTTTCCGATTGCGAGCAAGCTAATCAATCAGTTAATGCCACGTTTGAGAGACGCTTGGAATAAGAGCCCTGAGCTTTCGGAGCGACTGTTTCAGGTTGAGTTTTTAACCACACTGTCTGGTGAAGCATTGATCACCCTCTGTTACCACCGTCCACTCGACGATGCATGGCAAGGGGTGGCTGAACAATTGGCGAGCGAATTACAGGTCAGCATTATTGGTCGATCACGGGGCAAGCGCTTGGTGATTGGCCGTGACTACGTCATCGAAGAGTTAAATGTAGGTGGCCGTGTGTTCAGCTATCGTCAACCTGAAGGCGCGTTTACTCAACCCAACGGTGCAGTCAATACACATATGCTGAACTGGACCTATGAAGCACTTGGCGAGCAAGCCGATGATTTACTCGAACTCTATTGCGGCAATGGTAATTTTACTCTGCCGCTATCGACGCGCGTGCGTAAGGTGCTGGCGACTGAGATCAGTAAAAGCTCAGTGCATGCGGCATTGGCCAATTTAGCCGATAACCAACTTGAGAATATCGAACTGGTGCGTTTATCCGCTGAAGAGTTGACGCAAGCACTCAATGGTGTGCGTGAGTTTCGCCGTCTAGCCCATATTGACTTGGATAGTTATGAGTTTGGTACGGTGTTTGTGGATCCACCGCGCGCGGGTATGGATAGCGATACCTGCGAGTTGGTGCGCCGTTTTGATCGTATTTTGTATATTTCCTGCAATCCCGAAACCTTAGCGCAAAACATTCGCCAACTGAGTGATACCCACCGCATTGTCAAATGCGCCTTATTTGATCAGTTCCCATGGACGGATCATATGGAAAGTGGGGTGTTGTTGGAGCGTAGGTAGCTCTAGGTGGACTGGTGATCTTTGTCTGAGCAACTGTGGTGCGTGAGGTTGCTATTTGGGTAGAGCGCAGGTGTGCGTGCCTATGCATAGGCGTGTTCGACTGCTGCTATTGCGGCTTTTTCCTCAATGAGCCCATCCGGGGCTCAATTCGGGCGCTACGCCATCCATGGCTACGCTTGTCGCCGCAACAGCAGCAGTCGCGGCTGAACATTGATATGGCCGGCATAACCCCAGGAGCGCGGGCCGCTGACCCGCAATAAATGGGTGTAAATCTTGTTTACTCGGCTTTACAGGTTGGGTGTCCAGGTCATGCCCAATAGAACGGTAAAACGGTCTTCGCGGTAGCCGTAATTTTTACCATCGTAGTTATACATAGCGCGCGTATAAGCTTTATCGAAGATGTTGGCTAAACGTAAGTCAAGACCGAGATCTTGAGTGGCTTGCCAACTGCCACGTAGATCCATGGTGCCAAAACCGGCAATTTTTTGGTTGTTCTTCGCGTCATTAAAGCTTTTGCTCGCCAAGCGCCAAGTACCACCAACAGCAAATGCACCGAGTTGTTTATCTAAGTCATAGCTTAGGGTGCGTTTATCAACTCGCGGTAACTGGTGCCCTGTTTTACGATCACGCGCATCTAGCAAACTTAAGTTTAACGCGCCCTGCGCTGCAAAAACTTCATGCTGCAAAGACGCTTCAAAGCCATTAATACGCGCCTCTACATTTCGCAAATCATTATTTGCCTGATATTGGATTTGATCACGAATTTTAGTCTGATAAATAGATGTTTCTAAACGAATGGTATCGGCCAACTGGCTACGCAGTTGTAATTCATAACTTTTTGACTTTTCAGCTTTTAAGTTTGGATTGCCATACATTGGGTAATATAGGTCATTAAAAGTAGGCGCTCTAAAACCTTCAGCGTAAGACAAAACAAACTCGTTACTTTGCCCTACAGGCAAACTTAAAGCCGCATTCCAAGTGTTCTCACTACCAAACTGTTGGTTTTTGTCATGACGCAAGCCTAATTGGGTGCCGAATACTTCACCTTTATAGCTGTGCTGAATAAAAACGGCTTGATTCCAACGGCTGTCTTTCTCAAAGTCTTCAGTGCTATGTAATTTATCTTTAGTGTAGTCAATACCTGCCAATACAGTGTGCTGTGTATTGAGCGCAAATGTATTTAACCAAGCCACTGAATCGCGATAGGTGTCAAAGTCATCCCGTCCAGCAAACAGCTTATCGTAGGAGCTGGCTTTATCTTCGCTATGACCCAGCTCTAAGCGACTGGTTAGCTGTTCATTCGCTTGCAATTCAGCAAATACGGAGGTGCTGCTGACAGCATATTCATCATAAGGCTGTGAAGGTACACTGGCACCATAAGGTGGAATAGAAGGATCATAACGTCCAAACGGATTATCGTATTGCGTTTTACCCCGCTGATCTAAGACATTGATACCAGCACTCAACTGCTCATTAAACGCATGTGACAAGCTAAAGCTAATCGCTTTATTACGGTACGCATCATGATCAGCATCTGAGTTATATGACTTATTAGTACGATCAAAGCCGCTCATTTCATCAAGGCTAGCACTCAAGTTAAAACGCGTATCTTGGTTACCACCTGAAATGCCCGCGCTGCGCTCCCACACACCTTTATTGCCCGCTGCGACACGCACACGAGCTTGCAAACCTTCACCAGCACTACGGCGAGTAAAGATCTGAATTACACCACCAATGGCAGCAGAACCATACACCGCAGAGCGTGCTCCACGTAACACCTCAACGCGCTCAATTTGCTCGATATTTAAATGCTGTAAACTCGCACCACCAGCGGATGCTGAGCCGACACGTACACCATCAACTAACACTAGGGTTTGCGCTGTTTTTGTGCCGCGGACAAAGACACCTGTTGTACTACCACGGCCACCGGACTGCTGGATCTGTACGCCTGGCACACGACTTAATAAGTCTGCAACGTTAGTGGGTTGCAAACGATCAATGTCAGCACGGGTAAACACGGTTACTGCCGCCGTTGCATCTTTACGATCTTCAGCGGTGCGATTAGCGGTAACCACTGTTTCCGAGAGTTTAATTGCTTCTTCAATTTTATCAGCGGCATATAGATTAGCGGCAGGTAGCAAAGCTACAGCCAGCGCAATGCGAGATAATTTCATTTAGGTAGATCCTCAAAATAAAAACATACTTTTGAGGAGGGCACAAACAAGCACCAGTACCCAAACGACAGGCAGCAGACGGCACTTGACGGTGCAGCCCTCCGCAACACCCGTCGATATCTAACAGGCAGGTCTACGGGCTCACGAATACACTTGTTCACCTTCCCAGCTTGCGCCAGTGGTTATTGAACAAACGCGCGCTGATAAGCGCATCGCTTTACCGTTGCGGGGGCAGCGGAAGTCGGCAGTAGCCGCTTCTCTTCCCTTTTCAGGCTGGTACAACCAGCACACCTAATAGATTCAAAGTGCGCGCACAATAGACGCCTATGCGCCAAGGGTCAAGTTTTAGACAAAACACAAGCCCCACAAAACCTGTAGCGACTCTTGGCCAGCTGTTGTTGTAATTAACGCGATAATGGTGGCCTCATTGCGGGCCAGCGGCCCGCGCTCCCAAGGGCGGCGTTAGAGCAGGCGTGATTAGCGCGGCAATGGCGCTCTTATTGCGGGTCAGGGGCATGCGCGGCCAAGCGCTGTTGCACAGCATGCAAAATACCTGCAGCATCTAGCCCGCATTCAGCCAGCATTTGTGCCGGCTGTGCATGCTCGACATACACATCAGGCAAACCAAGTTGCAATAACGGCACGCTCAATTTTTCAGCAGCTAAAAACTCGCCAACAGCACTGCCGGCGCCGCCCATCAGCGCATTTTCTTCAATAGTGACAAACAAGTCATGCTCAGTTGCCAGATGCCTCACTAAGGCTTCATCAAGCGGTTTTACGAAACGCATATCCACTACAGTAGCGTCCAACTGCTCTGCCACTTCTAAGGCGGCGCTAAGCTGGACACCAAACACTAATAAGGCCACACCTTGACCCGCACGGCGCACCACAGCTTTACCCAGCGGCACCGCATCTAAACTTGCACTGATGGCCGCATTCGGACCCGTACCGCGCGGATAGCGCACAGCGGCGGGGCCGACATAGTGATAACCGGTATTGAGTAACAAGCGTAATTCGTTTTCATCGCTGGGCGTCATCACCACCATATTGGGGATACAGCGCAAGTAAGACAGATCAAAACTTCCTGCATGAGTGGGGCCATCTTCACCGACTAAACCTGCGCGATCCACTGCGAATAAAACATCTAGGTTTTGTATTGCCACATCATGGATCAGCTGATCATAAGCACGTTGTAAAAACGTTGAATAAATAGCTACCACCGGCTTGGCCCCTTCACAGGCCATACCAGCAGCCAAGGTCACTGCGTGCTGTTCGGCAATGGCGACATCAAAATAGCGCTGAGGATACTGCTCACTGAACGCAATCATATCCGAGCCTTCTTTCATCGCTGGGGTAATCCCCAGCAAACGTTCATCTTGCGCAGCCATATCACACAGCCACTGACCAAATACGCCAGCATAGCGCGGACCACTAGGTTTGCTTGGCATAACCGTTTTCTTAGTCATCGCATGATACGTAATTGGATCAAGCTCTGCCGGCGCAAAACCTTTGCCTTTTTTAGTCACCACATGCAGAAACTGCGGGCCTTCCAGCTCACGCATATTGCGCAACGTGGTCAACAGTGTCGGCAAATCATGCCCATCAATTGGACCGATATAATTCCAACCCAACTCTTCAAACATAATACCGGGCGCAAAGATGCCTTTAGCATGCTCTTCTGTTTTACGCGCAATTTCCCAAGCACCTGGCAAGCGCGAAAGAATTTTTTTGCTGCCTTCACGCATGCTTGCATACGTGCGACTGGTCAGAATTTTCGCCAGATGATTGGACAAACCACCCACGTTATTTGAGATCGACATGTCGTTATCATTCAAAATAACCAACATATCTGCACCTGTTTCTGGGGCATGATTGAGCGCTTCAAACGCCATACCGGCGGTCATCGCACCATCCCCAATCACCGCAACACTTTTACGGTTACTGCCTTGTAGCTTTGCAGCAACCGCCATGCCTAACGCGGCACTGATTGAAGTGCTGGAGTGGCCAACACCAAAAGTATCGTACTCACTTTCACAACGACGTGGAAAAGCTGCAATACCATCTTTTTGCCGCAAAGTGAGCATTTGCTCACGGCGACCGGTCAAGATTTTATGCGGATAGGCTTGATGACCCACATCCCAAACCAGACGGTCATCGGGCGTATCAAACACATAATGCAACGCCACGGTTAATTCAATAACGCCTAAGCCAGCGGCAAAGTGCCCGCCAGTTTGACCCACGCTCCACAATAAAAACAAGCGCAACTCGTCAGCTAAAGTGATCAATTCAGCTTCAGAGAGACGGCGCAATTGTTTCGGCGTTAGCGCACGGTCTAACAACGGTGTATTTGGGCGTTCAGCAGGGATTTCATGAAAAGTCGTAGGCATTGAACTATCGCGTTAATTCATAAAGAGAGGGAAGTTTACCTTAAAGCGTACAAAGTCCACAGTGCTGCAATGTTTAATCACAGATTTAGTCGTTTTATCTAGCTTTCATCCGTGCGCTCCTGCTCATACCCTGAAGTCTGTTAAAGTAGTATTGAGCTTTAAAACAGACACAATCTTAAATTCGCAGCAGGTTAAGCCATGATTGCAAGCATGTTGTTAAATGAAGCCACATTGATTTGGGGATGGTTAATCTATGGCCCACTTCTACTTTATGCGATCTACCGTGCACCTTGGGTTGAGTTGTTTAGTGACGGCCGCCGCCAACATCTATTGTTTGGTACTATTTTGGTGCTATGCGCGCTATGGCTGCTCAGACGCGACTTCCCCAGCGGCCTATCCTTTCATTTTATTGGCATGACAGCAGTGACTCTGCTGCTGGATTGGCCGCTAGCGATACTCGCTGGCTTTATCGCGCAACTGGCACTATTAACGTTAGGCAAACAAGAACTGAGCGTACTCGGCAGCAACGGCCTACTGTTAATTATTCTTCCTGTTTTAACTGCTCATTGCTGCGCTAAGAGCATTGAACGCTTACAACCTCGTAACTTATTTATGTACATCTTTTTTTCGGGGTTTTTCCCGGCGGCTTTAACCGCAGCGTTTTGTATTATCGGCGGCGCACTTTTGTTATGGGGTAATGGCATTTATGAGTTTCCACCCGAGTTAGAAGACTTTTTTGGCATGCTGCTACTGGTCGCCTTCCCCGAAGCCTTTATCAATGGTGTAGCGGTCACTGCTTTTGTTGTGTTTAAACCTGAATGGTTAGAAACCTTTAATTACAGTCGCTATTTACAAGCACCCTGGAAAGATGAGCGCGACTGATAGACTTACAACAAATCTTACGTATTTTTGTTATTCTTATCCGTTATTTATAAATTTATAGAGGCCTAAGATGAAACTGTTGGTTACTGGCGGTGCGGGATTTATTGGCTCTGCAGTGATTCGTCATATCATTCAACACAGCCAAGACGCTGTGGTGAACGTCGATAAACTCACGTACGCCGGCAACCTGGAGTCACTCACAGCAATCAGTGACAGTTCGCGTTACCGTTTTGAACACGTCGATATCTGTGACAGAGTAGCCTTAGATAAAGTATTTGCCGACCATCAACCTGATGTTGTGATGCATCTTGCTGCCGAATCTCACGTTGATCGCTCGATTGATGGGCCTGCTGATTTCATTCAAACCAATATTGTAGGCACCTATCAGTTGCTCGAAGCTGCCCGTGCCTATTGGCTTAATCTCGACCAGCAACGCAAGCCGTGTTTTCGATTCCACCACATCTCCACAGATGAAGTGTACGGAGATTTACCACACCCCAGCGATTGCGCGCTGGCGGCTGAGCAACTGTTTACTGAGCAAACACCCTACGCACCTAGCTCGCCATACTCCGCTAGCAAAGCCAGTTCCGACCACTTAGTTCGCGCCTGGCAGCGCACTTATGGTTTACCGACGATTATCACCAATTGCTCAAACAATTATGGTCCCTATCATTTTCCGGAAAAACTCATCCCCTTGGTCATTCTCAATGCTTTAGAAGGCAAGCCGCTGCCCATCTATGGAACTGGCGATCAGATTCGTGACTGGTTGTATGTCGAAGATCACGCGCGAGCGCTCTATACCGTGATTCGCCAAGGGCGCGTTGGCGCAACCTATAATATTGGTGGGCACAATGAAAAACAGAATATTGAAGTTGTACGCAGCATTTGCGCATTACTCGATGAATTAGCGCCAGCATCAGACCGCCATTTAACGGCTGCGGACGGCTCACCCTTGACCCACTATGCAAGCCTACTGACCCATGTCGCCGACCGTCCAGGCCATGACCGCCGCTACGCCATTGATGCTAGCAAAATCCAACAAGAGCTGAACTGGGTGCCCACAGAAACTTTTGAATCCGGTCTTCGTAAAACGGTGCAATGGTATTTAGAGAATCTAGCTTGGTGTCAGCGCGTACAAGATGGCAGTTATCAACGTCAACGCTTAGGAGCACAGCAATGACAGCACATGTCACCAAAGGCATTATTTTAGCTGGCGGCTCTGGCTCGCGTTTACATCCTATTACTCTGGGCGTTTCTAAACAGCTGTTACCGATTTATGACAAACCGATGATTTATTATCCGCTGTCAGTGCTGATGCTGGCAGGGATTCGTGAAATCCTAATCATCTCCACTCCCGAAGATCTGCCTAGCTTTAAAAAACTGCTTGGTGATGGCAGCCAATTTGGCATAGACCTAAGCTATGCTGAGCAACCTTCTCCAGATGGCCTTGCGCAAGCCTTTATCATTGGTGAAGATTTTATCGCTGACAGCAACGTCTGCCTGATTTTAGGTGACAATATTTTTTACGGTTATGGTTTTACTGGCATGCTCAAACGAGCTGTTGCACAACGCACTGGGGCAACGGTGTTTGGCTACCATGTTACTGATCCAGAACGTTTTGGTGTGGTTGAGTTCTCTGCTACTGGCCAGGCAATTTCCATTGAAGAGAAACCAAGCAATCCTAAATCAAACTATGCCGTCACGGGCCTATACTTTTACGACAATGACGTCATTAAAATAGCTAAGAAAGTGCAGCCTTCAGCACGCGGTGAATTAGAAATAACGGATATCAATAACGCTTATTTACAACGCGGTGATTTGCAAGTTGCTGTGCTTGGACGTGGTTTTGCCTGGCTGGATACAGGCACACACGACTCCCTTATGGAAGCTGGACACTACGTGCAAACCATCGAAACTCGCCAAGGACTAAAAGTGGCTTGCTTAGAAGAAATTGCTTACCGTAATGGCTGGCTTGATCAGCAACAGCTGCGTAAATGCGGTGAATCTCTGGGTAAAACCGGCTACGGTCAGTACCTACTGCGCTTAGCTGCCGAAAACCCCAGCGCTCACAATCAAACATCTGGTGGTCTTTGAATGAAAATCAAAACGACGGCATTACCTGGAGTATTAATCATAGAGCCCAAAGCATTCGGCGATGCTCGCGGCTTTTTTCTAGAAACTTTCCAAAGCGAGCGTTACGCCAAGGCTGGGATTAAGTTACCCTTTGTGCAGGATAACCATTCACGCTCACAGCGTGGCGTTCTCCGTGGCCTACATGTCCAACGTAGTCACCCGCAAGGCAAACTGGTCAGTGTGAGTCGCGGCTCAGTATTTGATGTTGCGGTAGATATTGACCCGCAGTCAGCCACCTTTGGCAAATATGTCGGACTTGAACTCAACGACGAAAATCATCTACAACTATGGATTCCACCGGGCTATGCCCATGGTTTCTGTGTGCTCAGTGAAGTCGCTGACTTCCAATACAAATGCACAGACTTCTATTATCCAGACGACGAGTCTGGTGTTATTTGGAATGACCCCGATATCAATATCCCTTGGCCTTTGCACAGCCCTTTGCTCTCCGAGAAAGACCAGAAGTTGCCACGCTTGCGCGAACTGAAATAAAAAACCGGCACTAAGGCCGGCTTTTTACTCAACCACACTGCCAAGCTTAAACTTAATAGGCTTGGCAGAACGCAGTGCTATTACGCTTCGTACGGGTGACGCAAAACGATGGTTTCGTTGCGATCAGGACCAGTAGAAACGATATCAATGGGTGTACCAATCAGCTCTTCGATGCGTTTCACATAAGCCAAAGCATTGGCTGGCAACTGCTCAAGGCTGGTGGCACCGATGGTGGATTCGCTCCAACCTGGCATTTCTTCATACACAGGCACTAAACCGTCATAGCTGTCAGCGTCGCTGGGTGCTTCAATTTCTTCACCGGCTGCGTTTTTATAAGCAACACAGATTTTTACTGTTTCTAAACCGTCCAATACGTCCAGCTTCGTTAAGCAAATACCTGAGATGCTGTTAATTTCTGAAGTGCGACGCAGAATCACCGCATCAAACCAACCGCAACGACGCGCACGGCCGGTGGTTGAACCAAACTCATGGCCTTTTTCTGCCAAGTGCGCACCGGTTGCATCAAACAATTCAGTTGGGAATGGGCCTGAGCCTACACGAGTGGTGTAAGCCTTGGTGATACCCAAGATGTAATCCAAGTACAAAGGACCAAAACCTGAACCTGTTGCGGTACCGCCAGCGGTGGTGCTGGAACTGGTCACGTAAGGGTAAGTACCGTGATCGATATCCAGTAATGAACCCTGTGCGCCTTCAAACATAATGCGCGCACCTTGCTTGCGCAGGGTATGCAAGCGTGCGGTGACGTCGATCATTAAGGGCTTGAGAATTTCAGCGTAGCTCAGGGCTTCATCGAGCGTTTTCTGGAAATCAACCGGCTCAACTTTATAGAAATGCTCAAGCATAAAGTTGTGCTGCTCTAACACTTCACGCAATTTAACAGCAAAACGCTCTGCATTGAATAAATCACCAATGCGCAGTCCACGACGGGCGACTTTATCTTCGTAGGCTGGACCAATACCACGACCGGTGGTACCGATCTTACCTTCACTGCGTGCCACCTCACGCGCCTGATCTAAGGCTACGTGATACGGGAGAATCAAAGTACACGCAGGGCTGATGCGTAAACGCTCACGCACCGGCACACCTTTTTCTTCGAGCTTGGTGATTTCGCGCATTAAAGCATCTGGCGCGACCACCACACCGTTACCAATCAAACATTCAACGTTGGCACGCAAAATACCCGATGGAATCAGGTGCAACACAGTTTTTTCACCGTCAATCACTAAGGTGTGACCCGCGTTATGGCCACCTTGGAAGCGCACCACAGCAGCTGCTTGATCGGTTAATAAATCAACGATCTTACCCTTGCCTTCATCACCCCATTGAGTGCCTAAAACGACAACATTCTTACCCATAACCCCTGCCCTCTTCGCGCAAATAGGAGGTCGGCAACACCGACAAAATATAACCGCAAATGCGGCGTAAATTTATAAAGGTTGAACCTGCCAACCTGAAGAATTTTTGACTAGCTGACGATCGCAATTGGCTTGCTGAGCATCACTCACAGTCTGACCCGGCAGCGCTTGCACTACGCGCTGACCCTCAGTGCGCAACGCACAAATCGCTTGCCATAAATCAGCCTGCGCACCCACTGGTGCCCAAATACCGCTGGCTAAAACAGCAGGCTGGCGCTGGCCAAGCGTGACCAGTGTTTTTAAATCTGTAGAAAAACCTGTCGCTGGACGGGCACGACCAAACACCGCACCAATATCATCATAACGCCCGCCTTGAGCGATGGACTGTCCTACACCAGGCACGAAGGCTGCAAAGACCACACCGGTATGATAGTGATAACCGCGCAACTCACCTAAATCAAAATAAAAAGGTAAGTGTGGGTAGCGCACCATGAGCGCGTCAGCAATCACAATCAGCTGATCAAGTGCTGCCAAAACAGTGCTCGGCGCAGCCGCTAAAACAGTTTTTGCCTGATCGAGCACTTCACGACCACCACATAAATGGCTGAGCTCGTTGAGCATAAGCGCCAGATCTTTGGGCAACTGTGCAGTCAGTGCAGCCACTTCATCGACCGCTTTACGTTGCAATGCATCAAACACCTGAGCTTCCAGCTCATCCGATAAGCCAGCAGCGCGCGCTAAACCACGGTATACACCGACATGACCTAAATCCATGTGGATATCAGCAATTTCAGCGTGCTCCAGTGTCGCTAGCATCAAACTAATGACTTCAATATCTGCCGCTGGACTGGCATCACCATACAACTCAGCACCGAGCTGAATAGGGCTGCGTGAACGCGATAACGAACGAGGACGTGCATGCACAACACTGCCGGCATAGCACAAACGTGACGGACCTTCGCGGCGCAAGCTATGCGCATCCATCCGTGCGACTTGCGGGGTGATATCCGCGCGAAAGCCCATCAGATGACCTGACTGCGGATCAGTCACTTTAAAAGTACGCAGATCAAGTTTTTGCCCAACACCGGTTAATAGCGACTCTAAAAACTCGATATGCGGGGTAACCACAAACTCATAACCCCAAGCCTGGAACATATCCAGCACCTGTCGGCGGGATGCTTCAATCTGCGCCGCTTGCGGCGGCAGTACTTCTTCAATGCCATCTGGCAGCAGCCAGCGGTCTACCGTTGCCATTGCGCCTTTCCTCATTATAAATACAGTTGCCTGCTGGGCATTTTGCATGACCACAGGCGCAAAAAAGCCGGGAGTTTCCCGGCTGCCGCATGATACCACAGATCAGTCTGTGCATGCCTGTTGCTTTTCACCCTAGATGAGTAGTCTTTTAGTAAACCTAACAATGCCTGTGGAGAAACAGCGCACACTACAACATACATAGTGCGCGCTGCTTCAATTAAGTCAGGGCTTAACCTGTTCCATATACTTAAAAAACTCATTATCAGGCGATAACACCATAATATCGCTTTTATCGGCAAAGCTTTCGCGGTATGCCATTAAACTACGGTAAAAAGCATAGAACTCCTGATCCAAGCCGTAGGCTTTAGCGTAAATAGCAGTCGCCTTAGCATCACCCTCACCGCGGATTTCTTCCGCTTCGCGGTAGGCTTCAGCGAGCAAAACACGACGCTGACGATCAGCGTCGGCACGAATCCCTTCTGCCAGCTCTTGACCTTTAGCGCGGTGCTCACGGGCTTCACGAGCTCGCTCGGAACTCATACGCTCAAACACACTAAGATTCACTTCTTTGGGCAAATCAATCGACTTAACCCGCACATCAATGACCTCAATGCCCAGTTCTTTTCGCGCCATGCGGTTCAAGGAAGCCGTGATATCAGCCATCAACTCATCACGCTGACCACTGACCACCTCATGTAAAGTACGTTTACCGAACTGATCACGTAAACCCGACTCCAAGCGACGCGCCAAGCGCTCATCAGCAACCTGCTTGATGCCAGACGTCGCGGTGTAGTAATGGTCTGCATCCGCCACTCGCCATTTAGCGAAAGCATCAACCATCACAGCTTTTTTCTCCAGCGTAAGAAAACGCTGAGTCGGCGCATCAAGGGTTAACAGCCGGGCATCAAACTTACGCACTTGGTTGAGATAAGGAATTTTCATATGCAGACCAGGCTGCACATTAGATTTCTCTACCTTACCAAATTGCAGCAGCACCGCTCGCTCTGTTTGCTGAACAATATAAAAACTGTTCCAAGCCACCAGTGCAATGACCGCCCCCACAATTAATACAAATGTCGATTTATTACTCATTAGCGGCTACCTCTGGCACGTAGGTCACGAGACAGCGCATCGCTACTTAAACGAACGCTATTATCAGAAGAGCTGTTACTGCTTCCTGTCGTCGTGCTGGTGGTTTTCGGTGGAGCAGCGTTGCGTCCTTCCAGCATTTTATCTAAAGGTAAATAGAGCATGCTATTTTGACCTTTATCACCCGTTAGCAATACTTTGCTGGTGTTACTCAGCACATCTTGCATGGTTTCCAGATACAAACGCTGACGTGTGACTTCCGGCGCCTTACGGTATTCGGTGACCAATTTAGTAAAGCGGTCAGCCTCACCCTCAGCACGCGAAATGATTGAATCACGATAACCATAGGCTTCTTCGCGTAAGCGCTGGGCTTGACCACGCGCCTCTGGAATCACACCATTGGCATATGTTTCTGCTTGGTTTTTTTCACGCTGCTCATCTTCACGCGCACGAATCACATCATCAAACGACTCTTGTACTTCACGTGGGGCCTGAGCATTTTGCACGTTGACCTGAGTAACAGTAATACCGGTACGGTACGTATCAACAAAACGTTGCAAACGCTCTTTGACTTGCACCGCTAACACTTCACGGCCTTCAGTGAGCACCTGATCCATCGCTGTAGAACCAACGACATGACGCAGCGCACTTTCGGTCGCTTGCTGCAAACTCGCCTCAGGATCATCAACATTCAGCACATAATCTTCCAAACTGCTGATTTTGTACTGCACAGTTAATGGCACCTCGATGATATTTTCATCTTCGGTCAGCATCGGACCTTGGCGGGTATAGGCACGTTCACGGGTAACGTTTTGCTCATACTTACGATCCATCGGCGGGAAATAGATATTCAGACCCGGCCCAACTGTTTCGTGGTATTTACCTAGGCGTAAAATAACCGCCTGCTCTTGCTCATCGAGCGAGTAAACCGCTGTGTACAGCCACATTGCCGCGAGCACAGCAAGCACGACCGCCACTAAGCCAAAGCCACCACCAGAGTTTTTTGCTCCAGGTTTTTTCGGGCCACCAAACAAGCTTTTTAGATTATCTTGCAATTTACGCAGGGCTTCATCGAGATCGGGCGGCCCCTGTTTCTGACCACCGCGCTTGCGGTCACCCCAAGGATCCTGATTATTCGAGTTACCACCGGGCTCATTCCAGGCCATAGTGTTCTCCATCTATTTGAAAGGCAAAATGCACATAAAAGTGCACTATATTATAATTAATTAAGGCAGCCATCACAGTATTGAGC
>JAAXZZ010000068.1 GCA_012719655.1 Gammaproteobacteria bacterium
AGAAACCGTCCGCTATGAGCTGCTAATCGTTTCATTTTTTATTATCTTATTCTCAGGTTTCCTACTACCAACTGCCAACCTTGCTGGTACGCATGGTCCCCTGATTCCGCTGATTCCTATCGTCGTTGCCGCTGGTGGACACCCGATGGCCTTTGGTCTGCTTATCGGTGCTTTTGGCTTGTTACTGGCCATCAGTAAAGGGGGCAGTCTGCTGGCAAACTTGACCAGTAAAGGCGTGTGCGGCGGCTTACTGCTATATTTAGGCTTTATTGGTACCATCTCGCAAGTCAAAAACCTATTTACGTGGGCTGAAGGCATTGGCATGTCGCATATTGCTTTTGTAGTGATTCTACTGACGATTATCTTATATGCGGTGTTAGAGAACTTCCAAAAGCGTTGGCTTGCAGTGCCGTTAAGATGTCTGTTAGGTGGCGGGGTTGCTTTTGCGATGGGCGCGCCCTTTGCCTTTGAAACGGCACCGGGTTTACCGCACATGAACCCTATGTATTGGTGGGGTGAAGATACCGGTTGGATGCTTGGATTGCCAACCATTGAAAGCTTCGTTGTGGTGTTACCCTTTGCGGTGTTGGCCGTCGCCATGTGGTCGCCAGACTTTTTAGGTCATCAAGTTTTTCAAAAAATCAGCTATCCAACACGCACTGAGCGCGTGCTTATGGATATCGATGATACGATGACCAGTGCTTCTATTCGTCAGGTAGCAGGTTCTTTACTAGGCGGTGCAAACTTTGCGTCGTCATGGGGTACATATATTCTACCCGCGGCAATTGCCAACCGTCCTATTCCAGCTGGTGCGGTATTAACGGGCGTATTTTGTCTTATTGCCGGTATTTGGGGTTATCCAATGGATTTGGCGATTTGGGAACAGGTGATGTGTGTGGCGCTAATTGTTGGTGTCTTTATCCCATTGCTTGAAGCTGGGATGGAGATGACACGCGAGGGGAAAACCACTCAGTCTGCTGCTATTGTTGTCTTTGCATCAGCCTTGGTAAATCCAGCCTTTGGTTGGTCAATTACCCTAGTACTAGATAACTTAGGTTTAATTGGCTCAAAAGAGCGCAGTGCCAATCTGACCAAAATGCGCCGCTGGATTATTCCTGTGGTCACGTTTGTGATATTAACAGGGGTGATGGCAATCGTCGGTATGTTGCCAGGTATCCCAGCATTATTACCAAATTTCCGTCACTAGTGGCACTGTAGGGTTGTTTTTCTGCAAAAAGTCAGCCTTGGTGCTGGCTTTTTTTATGGTTGTTGCTAAGCTGATAAAGGTTCTTGTAAAACGCTCACTATCGCCCCATAAATAGCTATATATCAGTATCTTGAGAGCAGTAAATTCTATGGTTAATGTCTCAGCATCGAGTCCCGTCGACGATAAAAAAGCCCGTCTTAAGCATTTGATTCAGCGCCTGCCAAATTTGCCAGGGGTATATAAAATGCTCGGTAAAAATGGCGATATTCTTTATGTCGGTAAAGCCAAGTCGCTTAAAAGTCGCGTCAACAGCTATTTTGCCAAGACCATTGACCATCCAAAGACGCGAGCGTTAGTCGCGCGGATTCATAATATCGAAACCATTATTACCCGTAGTGAAACCGAAGCGCTGCTGCTCGAGCAAAATCTGATTAAAGAACACCGTCCGCCTTATAACGTGCTATTGCGTGATGATAAATCTTACATTTATGTGTTTATCTCAGCGGATAAACCTTATCACAGATTGGCTTATGGGCGCGGCAAAGGTAATCACATAAAAGGACGATTTTTTGGTCCTTTCCCTTCTGCGCATGCGGCAAAAGAGACATTAGTCTTGATGCAAAAAATGTTTCAGATGCGCCAATGTACCAATACCTTTTTTAAACAGCGTAAGCGCCCGTGCCTTGAGTATCAGATTAAGCGTTGCCGTGCGCCCTGTGTTGGTTTGGTGTCACCAGAAGAATATGCAGAAGATGTTAATAATACCATTCGTTTCCTAAAAGGCGATTCTAGCGATATCCATAGTACGCTGATTGAAAAAATGGAAGGCGCGGCTGAAGTGTTAGATTTTGAAAAGGCGGTCTTTTATCGTGATCAGCTGTCTATGCTGCGCGAAGTCCAAGCAAAGCAAGCTGTTTATACCGTACAAGGTGAGGCCGATGTAATAGCTATTGCCAGCCAAGCAGGCATGACCTGTGTCAATGTATTGACGGTGCGTGGCGGGCGCGTGCTCGGTGGTAAGAACTATTTCCCTGATGTTGATAGCAGTGAGCCGCTTGCTGATAATTTATCTGCGTTTATTACTTCATTCTATTTTCAGGTAACCGATGACTTGCCAGCAGAAATTATACTCAGTCATGAGCTACCCGATCAGACGGCAGTTAGTGAATCACTGGCAACGCATTTTGGCAGCAAAGTCGTCATTAAAACCAATGTCCGTGAGCACCGCGCTGAGTGGTTAGATTTGGCAAAACTTAATACCAACAATGCGCTAAAGACCAAGCTTGGTGATTATTTAGAATTACATGCGCGCTTTGGTGCGCTTAAAGAGGTGCTAGCAGAGGTTACTGATCGAACCATTGACCGTATCGAGTGTTTTGATATCTCGCATACCATGGGTGAGGCGACGATCGGTAGCTGTGTGGTCTTTGACCAAGGTGGCTCGCGCCGCCGTGATTATCGCCAATATGCGATTCATGATATTGTCGGCGGTGATGACTATGCGGCGATGAAGCAAGTGCTAACGCGACGTTATAAAAAGCAGCCATTGCCTGATTTATTGCTGATTGATGGTGGTAAAGGTCAGCTCAGTATGGCAAAAGAGGTGCTGGTAGAGTTGGGCATTTTAGGCGATACCTTACTTATCGGTGTGGCAAAGGGCGAGGGGCGTAAGGCTGGGCTTGAGGTATTGCATTTCCTTGACCACGAGCCGCTTGATTTACCGATGGATAGTAAGGCGCTGCATTTATTAATGCATATTCGCGATGAAGCGCATCGTTTTGCCATTACTGCGCACCGTAAGAAGCGTGATAAGCGCCGTTCGTCATCAGTGCTAGAGGTCATACCGGGGCTGGGTGAAAAGCGTCGTCGTGACTTGCTTAATCACTTTGGTGGTATGCAGCAATTACTTGGCGCGTCACCGCAAGAGCTGG
>JAAXZZ010000069.1 GCA_012719655.1 Gammaproteobacteria bacterium
AACACCTCAGCAGCAGTGATGCAGCTTAACAATAGTGACATACTTCCCCTTTTCAGTAGTCGCGATTTGCACAATGAGATCATTGATGTGTTAGTCGTCAATCGTGACCGCACCAGCCCTGAGCTGCGCGCACGTTTAAGCGGATTATGGTTTAACAGTTTAGATGCTTGGCTTAATTACCGCGACAGCAGCGACAAACGTCTATATCGACGCTTAGGTTTAGATGAACAATCATTAAACCTAACTTTGAATGGGCTCGTTATGGGTGACAAAGCACTGAATGATTTGTATTTCAAACAAAACTTATTAGCTGAGCGCATTGAAAAAACGCAAGCTTTTATGCTTATGCATGGATTACTGCTACAACCAATTGACGGGAGTAAATTACTCCCCGCCTGCGCAGGTGATGTATGTTAAGCCGCTATTCTCTGCGGCGCTCGATACCTACCTTACTCGCCATTTTCGCGCTGATTTTTGCTGCATTGCTGATTCTTATTTTACTGCCTATCAGTCAAAAAAACGCACTCCACTCATGGAGTAACTACACCAACCATATGCTCATTCAACTACAAAGCAGCCTGAATGATCATTTACGTCTTAACCGCAGAGAAGAAATGGCCACAGAATTGGCCGAACTTGGCAGCCTGCCTAACGTGCTTTGGGCCGCAGTGATCGATACAGAACTGCGCACCGTTGCCGCAACCCGCTTAGGTATCGAGGCAAGCATTCACACTCAACTCGACAAGCAACAGCTTAGCGAGCTTATGCACAAACATACGCCCTCTTGGTTGCCACTAAAAAAACAACGTTATTTAGCAGTGTACCCACTCAATCGCCAGCAATTTAATAGCAATGATCAGGCCGCTGCTCTATTAGTCGAGCTAGACTTCACTCCTTTTCTACGGCAAACCACCAACAATGCCTGGCTATACCTTGCTCAAGCATTACTTTTACTGCTGGTACTTGGCTTGATTTTGAATCGCTTGTATTTTCATCTGGTCGTCAAGCGCATCAGCCACATCAGCAATATTGCACAACGTTATGCCGCCGGTAATCTGCAGGTGCGCACACACCTAGAAGGCAAAGATGAAATCAGCCTGCTTGGAGCGGGCATTAACAGCATGCTTAGGCAACTAGAAAGTAATAATAAAGCACTGCAAGAAAGCGAGTTAATGCTACGTAATTTAGTGAGCGCCGCACCTGTAGGCTTACTGGTTATGACTGAACAGCAACAGATCATCGAAGCCAATCCTGCAGCACAACAGATTTTTAATCTCAGCGCTGCAGAATTATGCGCCAATCAGCCTGAGCAGTTATTTAGTAACCCCGAACAATGGCAACAATTGATTCAAGGCACCTGCAAGAAAACCCTATTGTTAGTTGAGCGCAATGCAAAAAGAGTCACTACAGAAGCTGTACTCAATACATTTTCACGTGACGATAAAAACTACACCTTACTGCTACTCAACGACATTAGCGAACGCACACAAGCAGAGCAGCGCATGCACTACTTGGCCAACTACGATGTCCTGACTGGCTTATTTAACCGCAACAATATTCTGCGCCATGTTGAAAAAACCCTTCAAGCTAACCGCGAGCTAAGCCTTGTACTGATCGACCTTGATCGTTTTCAATATCTGAATGATGCCTTAGGCCATAATATCGGTGATCAATTACTACAAGCCGTAGCTCACCGCTTGCAAGGCTACACCACACATCAAGATATTCTTGCTCGTGCGGGCGGCGATGAGTTCATGGTAGCCTTACCAGACACGTCTTTAGACCAGGCTGAAACGCTAGTAAAGCAACTCCTCGAAGCACTTAACGAGCCTTTCAAGATATTGCAATATGAATTATTTATCACTGCCAGTATCGGTATTGCACACCATAAAGGCTCTACAGGTGATGCTGTACAGTTACTTAAACATGTTGACCTAGCGCTATATCACGCCAAAAAAATGGGCCGAAATTGCTTTATCAGCTTTAACTCTGAATTAGCAACTGATGCGGCAGTGCGTCAAGAGTTGACTGAAGAATTGCGCCACGCATTAAGCCGTGGTGAGTTTGAATTATATTATCAGCCACAAATCGATGCAGATAACCGCCCGGTTGCTATGGAAGCTTTGCTGCGCTGGCAATCCAGTTCACGCGGCTTAGTCAGCCCAGATCAGTTCATTCCACTACTGGAAGAAACCGGCATGATTTTAGAAGTATCACGCTGGGTTTTTCGCACCGCATGTCGGCAAGCAACAGCATGGAGCACTCAAGGAACACCGCTGCGCATTGCAGTGAATTTATCGCCACTGGACTTTTTGCAAGCTGACTTAGCTGGCTCACTGATTGCTATCCTGCACGAAGAGCAAACCCCCACTCAGCTGATTGAACTTGAGATCACCGAAAACTCTCTACTCGACAGCGGTACGCAAGTACAAAACACCTTAAAGCAACTTAAAGCGGCCGGCTTACTTTTGTACTTAGATGATTTTGGTACAGGCTATTCATCGCTTACCTATATTAAGCGTTTCCAGTTTGATGGCATAAAAATTGATCGCGAATTTGTCCAAGGACTCCCAGAGTGCCAACAATCCATTGCATTGATACGCGGCATCTTAACGATTGCTGAGCATCTGGGTTTAGATGTAGTCGCGGAAGGCGTAGAAACCAAAGAGCAAGCTGCCTTTTTGCGCCAACAAGGCTGCCGACGCTTACAAGGTTATTACTTTTCTGCCGCGCAGCCTACCGCAAGTCATTTCAATAGCGATAAGAGCCTCAAGCTATACTAAGCGAGCTTAAATACAACATCTAACACATTGAGCTGCAGTATGCTTTGAGCTCAAATAAAGCCAAGTCGCTTTCTTCTCACTAGGCTCATAACCGTCGCAATGACGTTTTTGATTCACTCAGCTTTTCCTTAACACTCTATACTCGTTTAAATAATTTAGCTCAACATGCAGTGCTGCTATACTTTATGCCATCTTATGTTTAGCGCTGCATCTTCACATATTGGGCAGTATGCTAAACACTTACCCCATCGCGTTATGAAGGTTGATATGGCTCGCCAGAAAAAAACCCCCGGTTTTGAGCAGTCGCTCAATGAACTGCAAACACTTGTTGAACGGCTGGAAAGTGGTGATTTATCACTTGAAGAATCACTCTCCACATTCGAGCAAGGCATTAGCCTAACCCGCGAATGCCAAAGTGCACTGCAGGATGCAGAGCAACGAATACATGTCTTACTTGAGCAAAATGGCACGCTCGTTGAAAAACCACTCGATGGAAGTACACTGCCTTGATCGCTGATTACCAACGGCTTTGCCAAAATCATATTGATACCGCGCTAGAACAACTGTTACAAGCGCCCAACGCTGAGCTTGAGCGCTTGTACCAAGCCATGCGCTATAGCGTCATGAACGGCGGCAAGCGCGTGCGCCCACTACTGGTATTTGCCAGCTGCCAAGCACTTGGAGGAGACATTACGCAAGCCTACGGCGCAGCCTGTGCAGTTGAATTGATTCACGCCTATTCTTTGGTGCACGACGACCTTCCGGCGATGGATGATGACACTCTGAGACGCGGGCAACCCACGACACATATTGCGTTTGATGAAGCCTATGCAATTTTAGCTGGTGACGCTTTACAGTGCCTCGCCTTTGATGCTCTTGCAGATGAAACACTCTCACCTGTCAGCTGCAAGCAGCGCTTGGACATGATAACAATATTAGCAAAAGCCTCCGGCGCGGCTGGCATGGTTGGCGGACAAGCCATTGATTTAAGCTCAGTAGGCAAAACCATTGATCAACAAACATTAGAATTAATGCATCGACATAAAACAGGGGCACTGATACAAGCTAGCGTGCAGCTTGGAGCCATTGCTAGTGGCAAATCAACGCCACAGACAATGCAGCATCTCACCGACTACGCACAGGCAATTGGTTTAGCTTTTCAAGTGCAAGACGATATCTTGGATGTCATAAGTGATACGCAGACGCTGGGCAAGCAGCAAGGCAGTGATCTTGAGCACGCCAAACCAACCTATCCCGCACTCCTCGGACTGGAGCAAGCCAAACAGTACGCTGCAAGCCTAAATCACCAAGCTCATCAGGCGCTCGCTGGCTTTGATCAAAAAGCTGACCAACTGCGTCACCTAGCAGACTATATCGTCGCGCGTAGAAACTGATTATGGTGCTCGCACCACACAACGTGGTGCAAGCAACACCGATGGATAATTAAATTTTCAATCTTGAAAAACCAAAAAGCGCTTAGTAATCACTTACTAAGCGCTTGATATATACTTTAAAAGTAGATATTTGGTGGGTCGTGTGGGATTCGAACCTACGACCAATTGGTTAAAAGCCAACTGCTCTACCACTGAGCTAACGACCCAAAAAAATGGTCGGGGTAGGGGGATTCGAACTCCCGACATCCTGCTCCCAAAGCAGGCGCGCTACCGGACTGCGCTATACCCCGGTGGCTCCACGACCTGGACTCGAACCAGGGACCCAATGATTAACAGTCATTTGCTCTACCGACTGAGCTATCGCGGAACATTACAAACTCGGGTTAACTCTTTAGAGGTTTGCCTCATCTGTGGTGCGACATTCTACGCAATTTTCTAACCCTGTCAACTCTTTAGCAAAAATAAATACAATTATTTTCTATCTGCCTATGCATTTAACCAAGAATGCATTTAGCGCAACCTAATGTCTCACTTGCAGCGCTAACCTTTACCCCCCCACCCTGATATTATATAGCCATGCTTAGTTTTTGATAAAGGTTAGCCTTGTGCGCTCATTTAGATCCTCCTCTTTAAACTCTAACAATGAAAAAAGTAGTTACGGAGGTAGACTCATGGATAGAAAAATACTCCCTCAGTTCAATGAGCTGGTGCAAAATGTTCGCAAACTTTTACTCAATCATTTAGCCAAGCACGTACGTGAAGCTTTTACCCAAGCTGACAGCACCTTGTTTAAGTGCGCAGAAAAAGCAGAAAACAATCAAGTCCAAGCGATGTTTTTTGAAAGCATACGCGAAGTACGTAAACAACATGTTCTCATTGAGCGTGCTTTTTTACAAAACATAGCCAGCCACTTTGATGACTTTATCAACGGTAAAGTCATACCTATAGAAAATGACGACATCAGTGCTGATAAGCTATCACTGGTGCAAACAGATGATTTTGAAGAAAGCTTACTCGTTACGAGCATGTCAAAGAAAGTCTCTGAGCGCTGCATAGAGCAACTGCATGGCATCGAGCAACGTTTAGCACTCATCAATAGTGGTAAAAAACTTGGGGACAGTAGCCCCTTAGCACCCGCCGTAATAGCCAATAGCTTTTATCACGTTTTAGCCAACAGCCCATTTAACCTGCAAATTAAAACTATTCTGTACATGCTTTTCGAGCAGTTCGTAATGAGCGAGCTTGACCAGTTTTATGCTGAGACCAATAAACTCTTTATTGAGTCTGGTGTTTTAGCCAACCTAAAATATTC
>JAAXZZ010000070.1 GCA_012719655.1 Gammaproteobacteria bacterium
ATGCTCAAAAAACGAGCAGAGCAATGCACACTAACTCGGCGCACAGCTCTACCCATCAGATGACTTGCTGCCTTAGCAGCTGTAGTACAACTCATACTCTAGAGGATGTACAAAGGTACGCACACGCAACTCCTCCTCGGCTTTCAGAGCAATAAAGGCATCTAAAAACTCATTGCTAAATACACCACCGCGCAGCAAGAAATCACGGTCTGCATCCAGAGCTTCTAGCGCTTCCTTCAAGCTGCCACATACTTGCGGGATATGTTTAGACTCTTCTGGTGGTAAATCATAGAGGTTTTTGTCCGCGGCATCACCTGGGTGGATGCGGTTTTGAATACCATCGAGACCCGCCATTAACAGTGCAGCAAAAGCCAAGTACGGGTTTGCCGACGGATCAGGGAAACGCGCTTCAATACGGCGCGCTTTAGGACTAGTGACGTAAGGAATACGAATCGAGGCTGAACGGGTACGCGCTGAATAGGCGAGCATGACCGGCGCTTCAAAACCTGGCACTAAGCGCTTGTAGGAATTAGTCGACGGATTGGTCAACGCATTCAAGGCTTTACCGTGCTTGATAATACCGCCTACAAAATACAGGGCGGTATCAGACAAACCCGCATAGCCTTCACCAGAAAAGGTGTTTTTGCCGCCGGCAGCAATCGACATATGCACGTGCATGCCTGAACCATTATCACCAAACAGCGGTTTAGGCATAAAAGTTGCTGTACGGCCATAGGCATCAGCCACGTTGTGCACCACATACTTTAATGCCTGCACTTCGTCGGCTTTAGCCACTAATGTATTAAAGCGAGTGCCAATTTCATTCTGACCCGCGGTGGCCACTTCATGGTGATGCACTTCAACAAACTGCCCCATTTCTTCCAGCGCATTACACATCGCGGTACGAATTTCATGGTCATAATCATTGGGCGGAGTTGGCATATAACCACCTTTAACACCTACACGGTGGCCTTTATTACCACCTTCGATATCTGCATCACTGTTCCAAGCCGCTTGCTCAGAATAAATCTTAAACATGGAGCCTGACATATCAGACTTAAACTTGACCTGATCAAAAATAAAAAACTCAGGCTCAGGTCCAACAAAAACGGTATCGCCAATCCCGGTGGATTTTAAGTATTCCTCCGCACGCGAAGCGATCGCACGCGGATCACGGTCGTAGCCTTGCATGGTAGAAGGCTCGATCACGTCGCAGACTAAAATCAGAGTAGGTTCTTGGGTAAAAGGATCCATCACGGCAGTACTGTCATCAGGCAACAAAATCATGTCTGAAGCTTCAATGCCTTTCCAGCCCCCCATAGAGGAGCCGTCAAACATCTTTCCTTGCTCGAAAAAGTCATCATCAGCATCACGCGCTGGCATAGTAATATGGTGCTGTTGCCCACCAATATCAGTGAAACGCAAATCAATCCATTTTGCATTGTGTGCTTGTATCAGTTCGAGCGACTTTGACATCATGGTCTCCGGGACTTCATCAACGAGGTACCCACCCAGCAACAGGCTTCCGGGCAGTGCGCTCGCCACATTCCTGTCTCAGCAAGACAATAAATATGTCAAAACCAAGGGCGAGACGCATAATCTAAATTCAGTGCCTATTTTGACTGTTGCATGACGCCAACGCTAGCCTTTAATGCACAGTATTGAAAAAACAACAGCATAAAAATTCAAAAAAACAGCACCTCAGCACGTAAACCATCCCTTTTTATATGCTTCGCTACTGAGCTTTATCATATTCTATTGATTTTGCTACAGGCACTTTTTGCGTGCGCCTTTGCACAGCTCACCAGCGAAAGGCTTGCCTAACCGTGCAGAGCATGTAACGCTTATTCAAACAGTAGAAGGAATCGACTATGCGCCTTATCTTTGCCACAGTTTTGCTCATCTCAGCATTACCTGCCGCGGCACAAATTTTTCAGTACACCGATGCCAAAGGTAATAAAGTCTTTACTGATAAGCCACCTTTAGGCGTGGAGGCCAGCAACATTGAATTAGCACCCACCAACAGCTTGCCTGCACCACAAAAAAGCACAGTCACTCCTGAGATGAGCGCTGACGACGAAGGCAATGCAGAAAGCGCTACACCCTATAGTGTCCTTAAGCTCATTGGGCTACCGGACGAGGAAGCATTGCGCGCCAATAACGGCACCTTCAGCGTACAGGTTGAGATCAGCCCAAAGCTGGCTAAACAGCATCGTTTGCAACTGCTCATTGATGGTCAAGCCTATGGTGCAACGAGTACTTCAACCAGCCTGCAAGTGGATAATCTAGAGCGCGGCGAGCATCGCTTAGCGGTACAAGTGCTGGCTAATGATCAAGTCGTGCAAAGCAGTGCCGAACACACCATCACTGTGCAACGCGTCCACACGGGTAGCCCCGCTTTACGCCCTAAACCCACGCCTCGCTCCGCACCATGAAACTAAATTATTTATTGGGCGCGCTATTATTGTGCGCCGCACAACTGGGCTCAGCAGCGGTATACACCTACATTGATGCCAATGGTGAGCGGGTTTTCACTGATAAACCGCCCAAAAACCAACGCACTGAAATTATCAATATTGCTCCATCCAACCAAATCACAGCACCGCCTGTGATAAAACCACCGCCAGTGTATCAAGCTGATCCTGAGCCCTTGGCTGTGCAATACCAAGTGCTGCGTATTTTAGTGCCCGAACCGAACGCCACTCTGCGTGCTAACGACCGTCAACTGATCGTGACTGTCAGCAGTGAGCCGGCGTTGCTTGCTGGTCACCATTACCGCTTGATTTTAGATGGCGAGCCGGTTGGTGACCCAAGTCGCAGCCCAGTGTTCTCTCTCAGTGAGATTGATCGCGGCACCCACCAACTGGCCGTTGAGATTATCAATGAGCAAGGTGCCGTACTGGAGCGCACCCCTTCTCAACCTTTTCATTTACGGCAAATCACTTTAAATGATAAACGCCGTGTACGTCCCTGCAAAAAAGAGGATTACGGTGTGCGCCCAGAGTGCCCACTCAAAGATAAACCACAAGAAAAGCGCTCTCTTATTCCTTTTCTGTAAGGGCAACGAGCCTCTCTTAATGTGCGCGTAAGGACGTCTTTTGCTGTACTGCGCGCTCTCGCCCACAGTTGCCTGTATTGACTCAAGAGTACAACCATGAACGACCAACATTTTGATGATCTTGCAATTCGTTTTGCGCAGAAAATTTATGGCAGTAATAAAGGTGCCATACGTTTAGCCGTATTGCAGGCTGATCTCAATGAAGTACTGCCACAACGACCATTGCGCGTGCTTGACATCGGCGCCGGTCTTGGCCACATGGCCTTATGGTTGGCGCAGCAAGGGCACCAAGTCACTTTAGTTGAGCCTGCTCTAGCCATGCTAGAAACGGCGCAACAGCGCTTCAGCGAGGCGCAGTGCCAAGCAACCTTTATTCATGCCGATTGGCAACGTTTTGCTGAACAAGCACAGCGCCCTTATGATTTGGTTGTATGCCATGCGGTGCTTGAGTGGCTGGCTGACCCTCGCGCTATTTTAACCGCACTGCACCACCTCACTGCAGCAGACGGCTGGCTCTCTTTGGCTTTTTACAATAAAGACGGTTTGATCTTACAAAATCTGCTTAAAGGCAATCTACGCAAGCTCAGCCAGCAGCGCTTCACTGGTGATGCAGGTGGATTAACGCCGCAGCAACCACTGGATCCGCGCGAACTGGCCACCATTGTCGAGCCTCTCTGGCAGATTCAGCAGCGCAGTGGTATTCGCGTTTTTCATGATTATATGCCACCGCAGTTTCGGCAAAAAATTGCTCCAGAAGAGTTACTCAGTACCGAATTGAGTTATCGCCGCCATCCCGCATTAGCCGGCTTAGGCCGCTATCTGCACTGGCTTTGTCAGCCACGCTCAATGGCAGTAAACTGCAACTGAACCCAGTCTCTGTGGAGGCGCTGTATGCTGCGTTATCTGCTATTTAGTACAGGTGCAACGCTGTTGCTGGGCTGCCAAGCCAGCAACCCTTATCAAGCGCAAGGTTTGCCTTTACCCGCCGCGCCTGCAACCGCGGCAACGCATTTTGACAACAGTGCCTATCCAGCGGTCACTGCTAACAAAACCTATACCTATTGGTGCTGGAATGAACACTCAGCACAGTCTTTATACAGCGAAGCAACACCCTCTGCCGAGCGCCAAGTTTTAGCAGAACAACTGGAACAATACGCTTTTCGTCCAGCCTCCAGTAGTAATCCATGCGAACTGAAAATAACCATCAATAGCCAATACGGCCAGCAAACTCGCCGTGATTATAGTGATTACCCATCCGCTTACTATGATTACGGATATGGGCGCAGCCATGGTTACCATGATCGCTACCGCTACTCAGGCATTGGCATGGATTTCCCGATTATTCCACGCACATACACCACATACTTCCAACAACTAACGCTGACCTTTACAGATGCTGCGAGCGGTCAAACAATCTGGCAAACTCAGAGCCAAATCACTCGCCATGAGCATGCACAAACGTCTGCAACGGCGCTACGTGAAGCGCTCAACAGAATGCTCAAGGATTACCAGTCAGCGCAGCCCTTAGCCCGACACTCAGTCATTAAGCGCACAGCCGGTGCAGCGCTGTAGCAACAATTAGGCAACCACTAGAACATCACAGGGTGGCTTGCGCAAATAGTGTATTGCCAAACTGCCGAGTAGCTTCTGCGCGAGCAAACTACGATTATGACGACCTAAAGCTAACAATAACGGGCTGCGTCGACGCGCCACCAGCTCTTTATCTAAGCTAGCCGCCAATACGCCGTGCCCTACTTCATGAGAGACAGCGGGCCCGTTTTTAGGCAGTTGCGCAATTTCATCTTCAAGCAGCTGCTCAATGACACTGCGTTGGGTCTCCAAGTACCGAGCAACACGATCCAGTTTAAGCTTAGGCCCGGGATTAAAAATATTAATCGCATGCAAGCCTGCATCAGCGGGCAGCAAATGATAAGCAGCATGCAAAGCTTGGCATGAAATCAGTGACGAATCTAAAGCCACCACTGCTTCACGATAGGCTCGCACATCAGCATTGACTGCCAATAAAACAGGAATCGTACAGTCGCGCGCAATACGCTCAAGATTACTGCCTTTAAACAATTCTGGACGCACTTTATGATGCTGTCCGAGCACCAGCAAACTGTAATTTTGCTCGTGCAAAAAACTCAACACAGCGTCCGCTGCTTTACCGTGCTTAACATATACAGTGACCTGTGCAGCTAAGTCGGCGGGCAGTTTAGCGCGCAACTGCGCTTCAAGTTTTTTTTGTATATCAATAAAGGCTTGCTTAGATGGGGAGTCTTCCACTACATGCAAAATACTGAGCTGCGCTTGGTGCTGTTGGGCCAATTGAATAGCGCGCTGCAGAGCCACATCAGCTTCCTTACTTAAATCATGGGCGATAAGAATTTTACTGTACATAGAAGACCTCTTTACTGATATTAACCCAGTCAGCTGCGGTTAAATCATAGTGTTATTTTAGAATTATTTTGTCTTTTACAGTCGTACTGTACTACCACGCTTCACTTCACTACCAACACATCGCAAGGCGGGTGCTCTAAAAAGTATTGCGCCAAACTGCCAAGCAGTGCGTCTGCCAAAATACCACGACCGTGCTTACCGATGGCTAAGATCTGTGGTTTTTGCTCAGCAATCACTTGAGTCAAACAATTATGTAACTCACCTTGACGCAATTCATGGCTGATTTTCGGGCCTATCTCGGGCAACTTTGCACGTTCATCCAGCACTAACTGATCAAACAACGAAGTTTGCCAAGTGATTTCTGAGTCGCTATCACCACCATGCACTTCAGCCATTTCCAAAACATGTAAGGCATGAATTGTGGCGTGATGTGGCAGCAACTTAAAGACATGATGTAAGGCATGACAAGCACACAAAGAAAAATCGAGCGGCACCAAAGCATGTTGATACTCAGTCACTGCGGGCTCAACAGCTAATAGCACCGGCACTGCACTGCGCTGTAAAACACGTTCTAAGGTTGTTCCGGAAAAATACTCAGGCGAGTTTTGGTGATGATCGCCCATCACAAGAAAGTCGACACTGTGCGCTTGCTGCGCCGCAACGATGGTCTGCGCAGGGCGTCCCACTTTAATCAGAATCTGTGCGTTTGCAGCATGACAGTTTTCAAGCTGCTGACTCAGCAAAGCATCAGCGGCCAGCATCTGCTTTTCTAAAACAGCCATCGGCAAATGATTTTCTAAAACGTAGAGGACACTCAAGCGCGCTTGATGTTGCTTGGCCAACTGCACGCCTCGTTGCAAGGCGATTGCTGCCTCTGCACTCAGGTCGTGGGCAACCATAATATGTTGCATAAATGTGCATTCCTTATAAAGACCAAAAAACAGTACGCCAACGGCACACTCGTTGACGCACTGGAAGCCATTAACGAGCAGCGTCGAGCGCTTGAGTCAAATCAGCCAAAATATCATCAATATGCTCAATACCTATCGATAGGCGAATCAAATCCAAGCTCACACCCGCCTTAGCCATTTCTTCTTCAGTCAGTTGTCGGTGCGTCGTGGTCGCTGGATGGCACGCCAATGATTTTGCATCACCAATGTTGACTAAGCGGTAGAATAATTGCAGGGCGTCAATAAATTTAGCGCCAGCCGCTTGGCCACCTTTAATGCCAAAGCACAAAATTGATGAAGGCTTACCGCCCATGTATTTTTGCGCTAACGCGTGATCCGGGTGACTCGGTAAACCGGCGTACTGGACCCATTCAACTTGTTCATGGGCGGCTAAAAACTCAGCGACCTTTTGTGCATTCTCACAATGGCGCTCCATACGCAAAGACAATGTTTCCATGCCTTGCATAATTAAAAAGGCATTAAAAGGTGAAAGCGCAGCGCCCATGTTACGTAACGGCACGACACGGCAGCGGCCTATAAAGGCGGCAGGACCAAAGGCTTCGGTATACACCACACCGTGGTACGACACATCAGGTGTATTTAATAGTGGGAAACGCTCTTTATGCTCAGCCCATGGAAACTTACCTGAATCAACAATCGCGCCAGCGATGGTGGTGCCGTGACCACCCATGTACTTAGTCAGCGCATGCACAACAATATCAGCACCGTGCTCAAATGGACGGCACAGCGCTGGCGTGGCCACAGTGTTATCAACAATCAACGGTACGCCATGGCGGTGTGCGGCATCGGCCAGTGCTTGAATATCAACGATATTGCCGGCTGGATTACCAATGCTTTCACAAAATACCGCCTTGGTTTTGCTATCAATCAACTGCTCCAATGCAGCAATGTCATCATGCGGCGCAAAACGCACTTCCAAGCCTTGGCGCGGCAAGGTATGGGCAAACAGGTTGTACGTCCCGCCATACAACTTCGCCACTGAAACGATGTTATCGCCCGCTTCAGCAATGGTTTGAATGGCAGCAGTAATGGCGGCCATACCCGACGCCATAGCCAAGGCTGCCACGCCACCTTCTAAAGCGGCCACACGTTTTTCTAAAATATCGTTCGTCGGGTTAGTGATACGGGTGTAGATATTACCTGGCACTTTCAAATCAAATAAATCAGCACCATGCTGTGTGTCATCAAAGGTATATGAAGTGGTTTGATAAATAGGTACTGCAGCTGATTTAGTGGTCGGATCAGATGTGTAACCGACGTGGACCGCTATCGTTTCGGGTTTCATGACTTATACTCAATGCTGATTAAAAATGTTGGTGCAGAGCATGCCCAGCCAACTGTGCAGGGTCAAGCACAACACATCAAGATATCTTCGAAAACAAGATCTGTGCACAATACCTATTCTTACCACAATAACTTAGAGCGCGGACATGACTTGGCGTTACATTATCAAGCAACTGGCTTTACCGCCCAGCAGCTTACTGCTGTTACTACTATTGGGTGTTGCCCTA
>JAAXZZ010000071.1 GCA_012719655.1 Gammaproteobacteria bacterium
CAGTATTGAGCTGGGCAATTCGTTGCAATCAATGCTGAGTATACTGCGCGAAAAAATCGCTGGGCGTTATCCCTTCACGACTCAATAGCTTATCCATTTCAACTTTAGCTACACGCAGTTTTAATACGCTAGCGCCATCCTCAGCATGAAATTCTTGCTGTACAGCATTCAGATCAAACAATTTGCCACGCAAACGGCTGTATTCTTGAGTGAGCCGCACTGTAGCAATATATATTTCCTCTTCCAACAGCTCAGCAATCGCCTGCTGCAATAAATCTATACCCTGCTGTTTTGCCGCTGACAACCAGACACGCCGCGGCACACCCTGCTCATCACGTTGAATGTGCGGCTCAATATTATCCATCAGGTCAATTTTGTTATACACCTCAAGAATAGGGACGTTATCAGCCTCAATTTCTTGCAGCACGGTCAGTACTTGCTTGATTTGCTCATCACGCTCTGGCGACTGGGCATCTATCACATGCAGCAACAAGTCAGCATTGGCCGACTCCTCCAATGTTGCCCGAAACGCTTCAACCAACTTATGCGGCAAATGACGAATAAAACCTACCGTATCCGCTAAAGTAGCCGCGCCAAGGTCGGCTATCTCAATACGTCGAACCGTAGGATCAAGCGTGGCAAATAATTGGTCAGCGGCATACACCTTCGACTCGGTCAACAAATTAAATAACGTCGATTTTCCGGTATTGGTATAACCCACCAGGGATATCCCAGGAATATCGGCACGCTGGCGACTACGCCGCGCCAACTGACGCTGATTGCGTACTTTTTCTAAGCGGCTTTTAATCTGCCGCACGCGCACGCGCAGCAAGCGTCGATCAGACTCAAGCTGGGTTTCACCCGGACCACGCAGCCCAATACCACCTTGCTGACGGCTTAAACCTGTCCGACTATGCACCAAGCGCGTACTGATGTGCTCAAGCTGCGCCAACTCAACCTGCAACTTACCTTCATAGGTTTGCGCACGTTGAGCAAAAATATCCAAGATTAGACCAATGCGGTCCAATACTAGACAATCAAATTCGCGTTGCAGATTACGTACTTGGCTGGGTGTTAACGCATGATTAAAAATCACTAAATCAGCTTTCTCTGCCAACACCAACTGACGCAGCTCTTCAACTTTGCCGGAGCCAATTAAAAAACGTGCTGTCGGCTGGTGTCGCGAAACACTGACAAAACGCGCAATTACAGCGCCTGCAGACACGGCGAGCTCTTGAAACTCATAAGGATCTTCGCGCACGTCAGGTGCGTGGCCATCCAAATGTACAAGAATGGCTCGCTCACCTTGTTGAGGGTGCTCAATGATCAAAATAGTCTCCCACTAAGCGTTGTCCAGCTCAGCATCTGCAGCATCGTCGTCAGTTGGCAAGCGCACTGGACGACCTGGCACAACTGTTGAAATAGCATGTTTGTAGACCATTTGGCTGACTGTATTTTTCAGCAAGATCACAAATTGGTCAAAGGATTCAATTTGCCCTTGCAGCTTAATACCGTTGACCAAATAAATTGATACCGGTACGCGCTCTTTACGCAAGAGGTTTAAGTAAGGGTCTTGTAGCGTATGCCCTTTTGACATGTGGTGTACTCCATTTAATTAATTAACAGCCTGTGCAGTGTCTGCAACACCGACGGACTACAATACTGCCCAACCATCTCTATATGGAGAGTCGTTCGAGCCTTTTCAACACTTGAGACATTTTGTTACAGGATAAAGAGTCAAGCCACTCAACATCATCCCAGCTACGCAACCAAGTAAATTGTCGCTTAGCCAATTGCCGTGTCGCAATAATACCGCGCTCAACCATTTCATCGTAAGTGTAATCACCATCGAGAAAAGCCCACGCTTGCCGATAGCCAACGGCGCGCATTGATGGCAAGTCAATATGCAAGTCTCCACGTTGACGCAATGCTTCGACCTCAGCAATGAAACCTTGTTCAAGCATCTGTTGAAATCGCAAAGCAATGCGCTCATGTAAAACACTGCGTTGCTGTGGTGCAATTGCAAAAGTAGCAACATTGTACGGTAAATGCGTATTGTTGGATGCGAGTATTTGCTGTTTTTCCAGACTTTGTTTGGCGCGCAATTGCGTCATTGTGTGTCCGCTGACATGCCAAACTTCTAATGCGCGCAGCAAACGTTGAGGGTCGTTTGGATGAATCCGTTGTGCCGAGACAGGATCAATGCGCTGCAGTTGAGCATGCAGCGCCGCCCAGCCCTCGCTTGCTGCCTGTCGCTCAAGCCGTGCGCGCACGTCCTGATCAGCGCTAGGCATGGCCGCCAAACCTTCATTGAGCGCCTTAAAGTACAGCATCGTACCGCCGACCAACAAAGGTATCCGGCCACGCGCAGTAATGTCTGCCATGGCCTGCAGAGCATCATGACGAAACTGTGCAGCAGAATAGCTCTGTGCAGGATCAAGGATATCGATTAAGTGATGCGGATATTTCTGCAAAACCTGCGTATTTGGCTTCGCGCTACCTATATCCATGCCTTGATAAATCAATGCCGAATCAACACTGATAATTTCACAGGGCAACTCGTCTGCCAGTTGCAAGGCAAGATCTGTTTTACCTGATGCAGTAGGCCCCATCAAAAAAATGGCTGGCGGCAGCGTTTCTATCAAAATAAACCCCTCAGCAGCAACATACTCTGGCCACACTTAATCATTTCCAAGCCTCACAGCAATCTGACATCAGTCTTTACTGAGCCAGCAACTGACCAATCGCTGGATCATTAAATACCCGCTGTAAACCTTCGCTTAAAACTTTACTCACCAGTTGCGTATTGGTGCGTTCATTAGGCGCTTTTGCATAACCCTGGGTAAGGTTTGCCGCATAACGGCCATTATAGCGACGCGTGCCGTTTTGTACTTCTAATGTATACACAGCACTCAGCTGTGCCTCTTTAATGACACCATTGCCCTCGGCGGCTTTATAACTCAGTTCGACCAGTTTTAAATTAAGCTGAGCTTCTCCTGCGCCCTGCTGCATGGGCGTAAAACCGAGCATACGAACGGCGGCATCCGTTTCAGCTTGTAAGCGTGGCAAAAAAGCTTTTGGCTCAACCGTAATGGCGCTGGTCTGCGCATACAAGCCGCCTCGCGTACCAATTATGGGAGTCGTACGCGCATCAGAAACACGCACAACGACGGGCTGACCTTGCCCAACAGCAACCAACTGACCGCCAAAACGCGGCTCTGGGGTCAAATATTGCGGACTTAAACCGCAGCCCACCAGACTCAGGCTAGCAATAATGGCGGCACCTGCAAAAAAATAACGCAACATACTTTAGATCCTTTGAAATTGATAAGAATTTTTCTGAGTTTAACCAAGCTCTGCAAGCTTGCACAGTATAAAGGGTCATAGGCCAAATCCCCTAAGCTAACCCGACTGTTTATTGCCAAATACCCATACACGAAGCCTTTCGACTAAAGAAAGTTAGTATTGATGATCGTTTTTTCTGATTTCATCGTTATAATTACCTCCCAACTATGTACGACATCCGCGTATTTAGGCTGCTACACCGTCTTTGACGGTTGATTTGCTCTAAATCAAGGCTAGCAAATGTCCTATTTACGGCACTCAAGCACTCGCTGAACGAAATAGTCCTGCACTTTGATTCTGTGCATCACTCACGCAAAGCTTTGTTGAGCGCCTGCGGTAAAAACACTTTAAAGATCCGTTACTCCAAAAGATGACGGGACAACTGTTTCACAACTTCACAAGAGTGTGGCAAGCAATGAATAGTTTGGCGTTTACAGTTCCATGCACCAACAGCCCTCCTTCTTGCAGCGGTTAAAGAATTGACTTTTCGCAATAACCTACCCTTAACGAGGCTGATTACAGTTTCCTCTGTACAGCCCAATAGCTGGATTTTGGAGAAACACTGATGGCGCAAGATAATCAAGCACAACTGGATGTTTTACTAGTGGGTGCCGGTATCATGAGCTCCACTTTAGGCGTAATGCTCAAAGAGCTCGATCCAAGCCTTCGCTTAGAACTTGTTGAGCAAATGGAAGATGGAGCCATGGAAAGCTCTAACCCATGGAACAACGCAGGTACCGGCCATGCTGGTTTGTGCGAACTCAACTACACTCCAGCTGCTGCAGACGGCTCCATTGATATTAAAAAAGCAATTAATATCAATGCCATGTTTGAAGAGTCCAAGCAATTCTGGGCTCATCTGCTGGAAACTGGCACCTTCGGTGATCCAGATACTTTTATTCACCCAGTGCCCCATCTCAGTTTTGTGCAAGGCGAAGACAACATTGCGTTTCTTAAAAAACGTGCAGAGATCATGCGCCAACATCACGCTTTTAAAGACATGCAGTTCACCACTGATAAAAGTGTAATGGCTCAGTGGTTACCTCTGATGATGGCTGAACGCAAAGATGATGAGCCCATGGCTGCCACTTATGTAGCGAATGGTACCGACGTCAATTTTGGCGCATTAACACGTCAGTTACTAAGCTACTTAAGCCAACAAGACAACTGCACGCTGCACTACAAAAACAAAGTTGTAGGGCTAAAACGTGTCGCTGCGGGTTGGCAAGTTAGCATCAAAAACCTCGCAACTGGCCAACGCCGCGAGGTGACCTCACGCTTTGTGTTCTTAGGTGCCGGCGGCGCTGCACTGCCATTACTGCAAATGTCTGGCATACCTGAAGGCAAAGGTTACGGCGGTTTCCCTGTTAGCGGCCAATGGTTGCGTTGTGACAACCCTGAAGTTGTCGAGCAGCACCAAGCCAAAGTTTACAGTTTAGCAGCAGTCGGCTCGCCACCTATGTCAGTACCACACTTAGACACACGTGTGATTGATGGTAAAAAATCTCTACTGTTTGGACCTTATGCAGGCTTCACCACTAAGTTCCTAAAACGTGGTTCATTCCTCGACTTACCGCTGTCTGTGCGTTTTAGCAATATTTTACCAATGCTGGCGGTCGGTCGCGACAATATGGATCTGACCCGTTACCTTATTAGCGAAGTCATGCAGTCAATGGAGCAGCGCTTGGATTCCCTTCGCCGCTTCTACCCACAACTCAATCCTGCAGATTGGAAACTTGAAATCGCCGGTCAGCGTGTGCAGATTATCAAAAAAGATGCAAAAAAAGGCGGCGTATTGCAGTTTGGTACAGAGTTAGTCAGCTCTGCTGATGGTTCATTAGCGGCCTTATTGGGCGCTTCACCGGGTGCCTCAGTGACCGTATCAATCATGCTGGACTTACTGAAGCGCTGCTTCCCTGAGCAAAGCTCTTCGGCGGCATGGAAAGAAAAACTCACAGCTATTTTCCCAGCCCCACTTAAAGAGCTGGAAACTAACGCAGAGCTATACGCGCAAACGCAAGAGCGCTCAGATCGCTTACTAAAACTGCGTTAAGCGTTAACCCATAAAAAGCCCGCTAACAAGCGGGCTTTTTAATGCTCAATACCAACAGTAACTTTGGCGAGTTAAGGTTCTAATCCCTAAAATTATTAAACTGCAATGGCATCCCAAGTTCTTGGGTGCGCAATAAAGCGATTGCCTCTTGCAAATCATCACGTTTTTTACCCGTAATACGCACCTGCTCGCCTTGAATAGAAGCCTGCACTTTCAGCTTTGCCTCTTTAACGACAGCAACAATTTTTTTGGCCAGCTCTTTATCAATGCCCTCACGCAAGATGACTTCTTGCTTTACCACTTTGCCCGATGCATAAGCATCTTTGTACTCAAGACATTGCACATCAATTTTACGTTTTGCCAGAGACAACTTAAGAATCTCTATTAACTGCTCCAACATAAAATCAGCTTCAGCCGTTAAGGTCACTGTTTTATCTTTAAACTCAAAGCTGGCTTTACCACGCAAGTCGTAACGACGCTCCAATTCTTTCGCCGCATTATCAACGGCATTCCTTACCTCATGCGCATCCAACTCAGAAACCACATCAAAAGATGGCATCGCTATCCTCCAAATTCATTTTTATTGACGTTAACAAGTACTTTGATCACAACCGCACATAAGAGCACTTGCCATTCCAATGTGCCACTATTATAAGGTATCTCAATTGCAGCATATCCATTCAGCTCTACCAAAAAGTGGTCCAGTTATGCCAAACCCTCTTCTAAGCATTCTTGTTGTAGATGATGCCAAGTTTTCTAGTGTCATGATAGGTCGCACTTTAAACCAAGCCGGTTATAGAGACATTCGTTTTGCCAACAGTGCTGCAGAAGCACTGAAACTATTAGAAGAGCGCTCAGCTGGCGTTTTACTGGCCGACTGGCTGATGCCGGAAATGGATGGCTTAGAACTGACCGCTCGCGTACGTCAGCAAGATGAGCAAAAAGATCATTACACTTACATTATTTTATTGACCGGCAAAGAAGGTGACAACGCCTTAGCTGAAGCCTTTGATCGCGGCGTTGATGATTTCATTAGCAAAAACGCCATGAACGAGCAATTACTGCCCCGTGTGTTTGCTGCCGACCGTCTCTATAACACGCTGATTCGCTTACTCAAAGAAAAACAACTACTGACACGTAATATTGCTTCTTTAGAGTCGCGCAACCAGGTTGATTCGCTGACGGGCTTAGGCAACATGCGTTATTTAAAGCAGATGCTGACAAGCAACCTCAAACAAATTGAATCACGCGGCGGCACTCTGTGTTACTTATTGATTGGCGTTGAAAATATGGCTGAGCTCTCCAAGCAATTTGGCCGCCAAGCTCATAAAGAACTGTTGTGCTTAATCGCCAGACGCTTACAGCAGCTGGTGCGCCCCTTAGATGTACTGGTACGTCTAGATGGCAACCATTTTGCACTGATTACCTTGCTCGATGACTTACAAGAGTGCAACCCAGCCAGCTTTAAACGCTTATATGACGGCTTAAATGTGAAATCTTTTAAAACCAGTGAAGGTTTTATTAATATCAAAGCCGGTATCAGTTTAATCGGTCTGAATGCCAAAGCATTGCCAGCCACGCCAGAGCAACTGATCAACCTCGCAGCACAGCGCCTTCCTGAGTCTTATGCCAGTGGTCGCATTGATGCTTTGCGCCTGACTGTGCCGGCACAGTAATCATTGATGCGCTGGCATATCCAAGGCCTAGGTAGCTTAGGTTGCTTATGGGCGGCGCGTTTTGCGGCAGCACAGCTGCCTGTGCGTTTAATTTTACGTAATCCAGCCGCTCTCGCACGCTATCAGAAAATCGGGCGGGTGCGCCTCAGTGATGCCAATCAACAGCACACGCAAAGCCATCCAATCAGCGCACAACTGCCAACACACCACGAGCCTATCAGTCGCCTATTACTGGCTTGTAAAGCCTACGACGCGACAACGGCGATTTCCCAAGTTGCTCATCGGCTCAATCAAGACAGCCTAGTGGTGTTATTGCAAAACGGTCTAGGCAGTCAGCAAGCCGTGCAAGCACTGATTCCTAATACACGCTGTATTGTTGCCTCCAGTACCGAAGGGGCTTATTTGACCGAGCCTTTTCACAGTGTTTTTGCCGGTCAAGGCGAAATCTGGCTGGGTAGTTTAGAGCGCCACCCAGAGCCAGAAGGGCTGATTAATAACTGCCGTGACGCACAAATCCCCTGCACATGGACGGCAACAATAGAGACCACTCTATGGCGTAAACTCGCGATTAACTGCTTGATCAATCCGCTTACGGTAATCCACGACTGCAGCAATGGTGCGTTAATTGCTCATGCTGACTTGATCAACACCCTCTGCACAGAGTTACATGCTTTACTCATAGCAGCACAACACCCGGCTGCAGCTGAAGACCTGCAGCAACAGGTTTGGCAAGTGATTAACAAGACCGCCTCCAACTCATCGTCCATGCGTCAAGATGTGCACAACAAACGCCGCACAGAAATCAGCTACATAACAGGCTTTGCTTGTGCGCAGAGCATCGCGCTAGAATGCCGCACCCCGGCCCTGCATGCGCTGCATGCACAGCTACAAAAGGCTTTATCAATGCGGGGCTTACCAACTCGCTAACGATCTGCATACGGAGATTATCAGTATGGGCTATCGTCTCAGTAAAATTTATACACGTACCGGCGATGACGGCAAAACCGGCCTTGCCGATGGTCGCCGCGTCAACAAAAGCCACCCACGTATTGAAGCCATTGGCGCACTGGATGAATTTAACAGTTCACTAGGCTTATTATTGGCTGAGCTGCAAGATCAACTGAGCGCCGCACCCAAGCTCGAAGCAATCATTAGCGCACTTGCTCCCTGCCAGCACCGTATTTTTGATATGGGTGGCGAACTTGCGATGCCTGAGTACCAAGCATTACAGGCCGATGAAATCACCCGCATTGAACAGACTATTGACGCTTGGAATGTGCAAGTTGGACCGCTCAAAGAGTTTATTCTACCGGGCGGCTCACGCTTGATTGCGCAAGCCCATATGTGTCGCAGCAGTGCGCGTAACGCAGAGCGGCGCTGCCAGGCATTGCACAGCAGTGAAAGTCTGCGCGCCGAAATGCTTGCCTATATTAACCGCTTATCCGACCTGCTGTTTGTTGCCGCTCGGCTGATCGCACAATACCAAGGCTGCGCTGAAATCCACTGGCAAGCGGCAGAAAAACCATTATAAAGTCGTTGGCCAAAAACCACGAATAGCCGCCACACCCTGCCCACCTATAGCCCCTGCACGCTCAATATCCTGCTCAGTCAAACCACCGAGCAGGAAGGCTGGCGCATTAAACTGACGCAGCAACCTCTGCGCTGCCAGCCAACCCAAAGGCTCGGCATCAGGGTGAGTTGGCGTGGCTAAAATCGGCGACAGCGTAACAAAATCGACCTGTAAAGCTGTGGCCCAAGCGAGCTCTTGCGCATTATGACAGGACGCCGCCAGGAGGCGGTCAGTCGCCAACGGACGCTGCCGCCCCGCCAACTCACGCAACTGTTGCGCGGTTAAATGCCAACCCGCATCAGCAAACTCTGCCTGCCAGGTCAAATCACCCTTTAACATCAACTGCGCGCGGCCTGCACACAGCATTTGCAAGCGTTGCGCTAGGCTTTTGTACTCGGCGACTGGCAAATGTGCTGCACGCAACTGCAACAACTCACAGCCCGCCGCGAGCGCTTGCTCAGCACCTGCATAAAGCTGCTCCGAGGTGAGCCGCTCTGGGGTAATGAAATACCTCTTGGGCAGACGCGCAGCAGTGACAATGCTGCGATTGGCAGCTGGGAACTGATAATCAGACAAAGCACTGGGCGCCACCCAGCGCACTTCCTGTCCCTCAGCACCATGCGCTGTACCGCTAAACTCATGCACCGCATAGACATCTAAGAGTACATGCAGATCAGGATAGTCATGGCGCACCTGAATCAGCGGTTGGGGATTGGCGATGACAATCCCCAACTCTTCCTGCAATTCACGCTTAAGCGCCTGTTGTGGGCTTTCCCCAGCCTCACACTTACCGCCAGGAAACTCCCAGAGACCGCCCATGTGTTTAGCACTAGGACGCAGCGCCAGTAGGATCTGCTGCGCAGCATCACGAATCACAGCGGCTACCACATGCACACGTTTAGTCATGCCTACGACTCCAGTAGCAAAACACCCTTAGGAGCGGTATTCAGCATTGATGCGCACATATTCATGAGAAAGATCAGTGGTCCAAATGGTTTCACTACTGCCGCCGCGCTCTAATTCAATCCGAATCAGAATCTCTGCCTGTTGCATCACTGCCGCGCCTTGCTCTTCAGTATAGGCTTGAGCACGACCACCTTGGGCGACAATGCAGACATCATTCAAATACACATTGACCTGTTCGGTCTTGAGATCTTTCACTCCAGCATAGCCAATGGCTGCCACAATCCGCCCCCAGTTTGGATCAGACGCAAAGAGTGCTGTTTTGATCAAAGGGGAATGTGCAACGGCATAGGCAACATCAAGACATTCCTGTTGATTGGCACCACCCTGTACCTGCACAGTAACAAACTTAGTCGCGCCTTCACCGTCTCGCACAATGGCTTGCGCCAACTGCATCGCCACTTGCTCAATGGCCTCACGCAATGCTTCATACAACTCACCTTGTGCTTCAGTAATCGGTGTGAGCGCTGCTTGACCGGTGGCCACCAGAATGCAGGAATCATTGGTTGAAGTATCGCCATCAATGGTGATGCGGTTAAAAGACTTATTCGCCGCATCATGCAAGATATTTTGCAAAATGTCCTGACTGACTGCCGCATCGGTCGCAATATAACCAAGCATGGTTGCCATATTCGGACGAATCATCCCCGCACCTTTACTGATGCCCGTCACAGTGACTGTCACGCCATTATGCTGAAACTGGACACTGGCACCTTTGGGTAAAGTATCAGTGGTCATAATGCCTTCAGCCGCTAAGGCCCAGTTTTCTTCACGTAAATCACTGATAGCGGCCGGCAAGGCGGCAACAATTTTCGCCACCGGCAAAGGCTCGCCAATCACACCAGTGGAAAAGGGTAATATCTGCTCAACGGGGCAGCCCAGCAAACCTGCCAACTCTTGGCATACTGCGTTAGCCGCCTGCAAACCAAGCTCACCGGTGGCGGCATTAGCATTACCGGTGTTGACCAGTAAGTAACGGGGACTTGATTGCATGCGCTGCTTACATAGCAACACTGGCGCTGCGCAAAAGGCATTCTGTGTGTATACGCCGGCCACTGTACTACTCTCAGCACAACGCATAAGGACAACATCGCGACGGCCTGGCTTTTTAATGCCGGCACTGGCAATGCCCAACTCAAAACCTGCAACTGGGTGCATTACTGGTAATTCACCTAAGCCAACCGCCATGACAACTCTCCCGCTAATCAAATGCGCTGCGCGCGAAAAGAAACGCCGTACGCAGAACACATCTGGTACGGCGCCAAACCTATACTCTAATTGCTGTCAAAGATTAACTGATACGACCACAGCAATGTTTGTATTTTTTACCAGAACCACAAGTGCAGGGTTCGTTACGACCAATTTTCACTTCATTACGCACCGGTGTTACTGGCGCTACTGCTTCCTCGGCAGCGTGCTCTTGCGGCTCACCGTCAAAACTTGCAGCCTCATCGTGCTGGAACTGCATGCGCTGCGCCATGGCCTGTGCCTGCTGACGTAAACGCGCTTCTTCTTCCGCGGGATCTTCTCGGCGAATCTGCACGTTCGATAACACACGGATCGAATCACGCTTGATCGAACTTAAAAGCTCGCGGAACAAGTTAAAGGATTCACGTTTGTACTCTTGCTTGGGATTCTTTTGCGCATAACCGCGCAAGTGAATACCGTGACGCAAGTGGTCCATCGCTGCCAAGTGTTCTTTCCACAAATCATCCAGCACACGCAGAATAATTTGCTTTTCAAAACTGCGTAAACCCTCTGCGCCAACCAGTGTTTCTTTTTCGTTATAAGCAGCAATGACTGCTGCGTTAATCCGCTCGCGCAAGGTGTCTTCAAACAAAGAGTCATCGCTATCAAGCCACTCTTGAATCGGCAGCTGCGCGCCGAAACCTTCAGCAATCGCCTCTTCCAGCTCAGCAATATTCCATTGTTCGGGCAGTGACTGTGGTGGAATAAACTGCTCGATGGTATTGCTCAGCACTTCATGTCTAAACTCAGCAACAATATCACCCACATCAGTGGCGGCTAGCAAACTATTGCGCATGTGATAGATGACTTTACGCTGTTCATTAGCAACGTCATCATACTCAAGCAATTGCTTACGCATATCAAAGTTGCGACCTTCAACTTTACGCTGAGCTTTTTCAATGGCATTGCTAACCATACGATGCTCGATGGCCTCGCCTTCTTTCATACCTAAAGCTTTCATAAAGTTTTTAACGCGATCTGAAGCGAAAATACGCATCAGGTTGTCTTCTAAAGACAAGTAAAACCGTGTTGAGCCTGGATCACCTTGACGGCCAGAGCGGCCACGTAGCTGGTTATCAATGCGGCGCGACTCATGACGTTCAGTTGCAATCACATGTAAACCACCGGCCTCAATCACCTGCTGGTGGCTCTTTTGCCAAGCGGCCTTAATATCAGCAATTTGCTCAGGACTTGGGTTGTCCAACGCGGCAACTTCAGCTTCCCAGCTACCGCCCAAGACAATATCGGTACCACGGCCAGCCATATTCGTGGCAATGGTGACCGCGCCCGGACGACCGGCTTGGGCAATAATGTCTGCTTCTAACTCATGATGCTTAGCGTTAAGCACTTTATGCTCAATACCTTCAGCTTTCAGCACATTGGAGACATACTCAGAGCTTTCAATGGATGCGGTACCAACCAGTACCGGACGACCTTGCTCTTGGCATTCGCGGATATCAGTAATAATTGCCGCGTACTTTTCGGGTGCAGTTAGAAACACTAGATCATTGTAATCTTTCCGGGCAACCGGGCGATGGGTTGGAATCACCGTCACATCCAAACCATAAATCTGACGGAACTCAAAGGCTTCAGTGTCGGCCGTACCGGTCATACCGGATAATTTTTCATACAGACGGAAATAATTTTGGAAGGTGGTTGAGGCCAAGGTTTGGCTTTCAGGCTGAATATGCACACCCTCTTTGGCTTCAATGGCTTGATGCAAGCCTTCCGACAAACGACGACCTGGCATGGTGCGACCTGTATGCTCATCCACCAACACCACTTGCCCTTCTTGCACAATGTATTCAACGTTACGGTGAAACAGCGTGTGCGCACGCAAACCTGCGTTAACGTGAGTCAACAGGCTGAGGTTACTGGCCGAGTACAAGGATTCATCTTCAGCTAACAAACCCAGCTCTGTCAGCTTTTCTTCAATATATTGGTGCCCACTTTCATTGAGGTGAACTTTGCGATTTTTTTCATCAATGGTGTAGTGACCGGCTTCCAACACTTGGCCTTCTTCATCTTCACGCTGACGCTTCAAGGTTGGAATAATTTGATTAATTTTTTTGTACAGCTCCGAGCTGTCTTCGGCTTGACCTGAGATAATCAGCGGCGTACGCGCTTCGTCAATTAAGATCGAGTCCACTTCATCGATCACGGCAAAGTGCAGTTCACGCTGGAACTTATCCTCGATACTAAACGCCATATTATCGCGCAAGTAATCGAAACCAAATTCGTTATTGGTACCGTAAGTGATATCACAGGCATAGGCTGCGCGCTTTTCCTCAGGATCCTGAAAAGGTACAACAACACCTACGCTGAGTCCTAAAAACTCATACAACGGCCGCATCCAGTTTGCATCACGACGCGCGAGGTAATCGTTGACTGTTACCACATGCACGCCTTTAGCCGGCAAAGCGTTCAAGTACACAGCCAGCGTGGCTACCAAGGTTTTACCTTCACCGGTACGCATCTCAGCGATCTTGCCTTCATGCAAGGTTTGCCCGCCAATCAACTGCACATCAAAGTGACGCATACCCATGACGCGCTTACCGGCTTCACGAACGACGGCAAAGGCTTCAGGCAGGAGTTTATTCAGACTTTCACCCGCGGCTAAACGCTCACGAAACTCAGTGGTTTTTGCGGTTAGCTGCTGATCTGAAAGCGCCACCATCTGCTCTTCAAGAGCATTAACGGCATTAACCATTTTGTACATGCGTTTGACATCACGGTCATTTTTGCTTCCAAGGAGTTTTCTGAATAAAGGCGCAAACATAATTAATAACGCTTCCATTTTTGGGGGGGTGAAGGCGCGCAAGTCAAACAACACTCACCCGCACAAAAAAACCATTCTACCCGTATTTGCTGTCGAATAAAGTAGCCTTAATCAACTAGCGCACTGACGAGCAAATTAAATATACACTTCTGAGTCATAACGACTGATTTTTTGTCAGCTATACTGCTTAGGCTAACCTTGTGTCGCAGACATGATATTTCAAGCAAGCGACGATAAAAACTCAACAACCATCGCCACGCGATCTGTTTTTTGTGAGGTCATCGATGAGTTATCGCCCTATTAAAGCGCAAAAAACCACACAACTGCTGCAAAATAACCGCTCATTACAGCGCTTAGTGCAGAGCGCACAGAATATTGATCGCTTGCAACAGTTGCTTAACCAATGCTTACAGCCAGCTGCACGCGAGCACTGCTACTTAGCTGCATGTCAAAACACAACGTTGACATTAATTGTTACCAATGGGCATTGGGCCACGCGTTTGCGTTATCAGCAAAAGCGTTTATTGCAGCAATTACAGCGCATGCCTGAGTTTAGCCAAGTACTACGCATTCAGTTTAAAGTACGCCCACCGATACAACCTGAGCAAGCACCTGCTCGCAATATTGATTTCTCAGAACACACCGGAGAACTCATCCATGCCAGCGCACAAGCCATACGCGATCCAAGCCTGCGCGAAGCGATGGAGCGTTTAGCTCGGCATAGCAAAAAACCATCTTAACCCTGCTTTTAGTCCTTACATGCCTTTTACCGCATAAATAGCAGCCGCATTACGCCAGTAGCCTTTATAGTCCATGCCATAACCGAAAATATAACGGTCTTCACAATATAAACCGACAAAGTCTGCCTTTAAATCAGCGCAAGCTTTACGCTCATGCACTTTATCGACCAACACCGCGGTATGCACTTTACTGGCACCGGCGCGTTTGCAAAATTCCATAATCGCCGACAGTGTGTGCCCTTCATCGAGAATATCATCAATAATTAAGACTTCTCGGTCGATAAAAGAGACTTCTGGTTTAGCCTTCCAAAACAGCTCGCCACCACTGGTCTCGTTACGGTAACGGCTGGCATGCAAGTATGACTGCTCAAGCGGGAAAGTTAATTTAGCCAGCAGATTACCGGCAAAAATCAAACCGCCATTCATCACGCAAAACACCACAGGATTGCTATTGCACAGCTGCTGATTAATTTGCTCAGCCACCTGATCAACCGCTGCTTGCACCTGCTCAGCAGTGAATAAAATATCGGCTTCAGCCATGACTTGCTGGATGTGTTCAAGGTTTGCAGACATTGCGGGGCTCTTCGTTAAACAATTAAGTCGCAAAAGGTACTGCGACAAAGGCTTTAGAGCAAGCATTGCTAGCAAACAAAGTGCCGTTTTAGCCTGATTTCGTTTAATCTAGGCACCTACCTTTCAGATTTTGGAGCCTTTCATGTCCGCCCATGAAATCCGTCACCCACTGATCCGCCACAAACTCGGTTTAATGCGTCGCGCTGATATCAGCACAAAAAACTTTCGCGAGCTTGCCCAAGAGCTCGGCACCCTGCTCACCTACGAAGCCACTAAAGACTTACCTTTAGAAACCCATGCGATTGATGGCTGGAGCGGCGTCGTTGAAGTTGAAAAAATTGCCGGTAAAAAAATCACTGTAGTGCCCATTCTACGTGCCGGAATTGGCATGCTCGAAGGCGTTCTAAACCTACTACCCAGCGCTAAAGTCAGCGCAGTGGGTGTTGTGCGCAACGAAACCACACTTAAGGCCCACACTTATTTAGAAAAATTAGCGCCTGACATGCCGTCGCGCTTATCACTCATTATTGATCCAATGCTGGCTACCGGTAATTCAATGATTGCCACAATCGACCTGCTAAAAAAAGCGGGTTGCAATGAAATCCGCGCAATGGTTTTAGTTGCCGCCCCTGAAGGTATCAAAGCCGTTAACGCGGTACACCCTGATGTCGAGATCTATACGGCAGCAATTGACCAAGGTCTAGACAGCAATAGCTATATCGTGCCCGGTTTAGGCGATGCTGGCGATAAGATTTTTGGTACCAAGCAAAAGGACAGTTAAGCCATGCTCTCTTCTCCTTATGAGCCCACTTGGCGACAGGCCTTAGCAGGGGCGCAGATGTTGTTTGTTGCCTTTGGCGCCTTAGTATTGATGCCGCTGATTACCGGTATGGATCCCAATGTCGCACTGTTTACTGCAGGTATCGGCACCTTAGTTTTCCAACTGGTGACTAAGCGTCAAGTCCCAGTATTTGTCGCTTCAAGTTTTGCTTTTATTGCACCCATTTTATATGCCAAAACCAACTTTGGTTTACCGGCGGTACTCGGCGCAATTATGGCGTCTGGCATGGTCTATGTAGTGCGTAGCGCGGCGGTACGTATGAAAGGCAGCGGCTTTATCGACAAACTGCTACCGCCTGTAGTGATTGCACCCGTGATCATGTGCATTGGCTTGGCGTTGTCACCGGTAGCAGTGAATATGGCAATGGGTAAATCTGGCGATGGTGCGACGCAACTGATTGCCTACCCCACAGCAATGATCATCTCAATGTCAGCGCTGGTGACAACCCTTACTGTTGCCACCTTAGGTCGTGGTCTGTTTCGTTTAGTGCCAATCCTTGCTGGCATTATCGTTGGCTGCACACTCGCGGTGCTCTTAGGTGAAGTCAGCGCTGAAGCGATTGCCCTTGCGCCATGGTTCGCTTTACCCGCTTTTGTTACGCCTGAGTTTCACCTTGGGGCTATTTTGTTTATGTTGCCAGTGGCTTTAGCGCCAGCTATCGAGCATATCGGTGGCGTGATTGCCATTGGAAGTGTGACTGGGCAGAACTACATTAAACAGCCGGGCTTGCACCGCACCTTGCTCGGCGACGGCTTAGCCACCACCACAGCAGGACTGTTTGGCGGCCCACCTAATACCACCTACGCAGAAGTCACCGGCGCAGTAATGCTGACCAAGAACTACAACCCAATAATCATGACCTGGGCAGCAGGCTTCGCCATTGCATTAGCCTTTATCGGTAAGTTTGGTGCAGCCTTACAAAGCATTCCAGTGCCGGTGATGGGCGGAATTTTATGCTTGTTATTTGGCTCTATTGCCGTGGTCGGCCTTAATACTTTAATCCGTAATCAAGTCGATTTATCCGAGGCACGCAACTTAATTATCGTTTCAGTCACACTGGTATTTGGGATTGGCGGCATGAGCATTGGTAGCGGTGATTTCACCTTGTCTGGCATTTCTTTATGCGCCGTCATTGCACTGCTACTCAACCTGATTCTACCGGGCAATAAAGGCTGGAAAACTAAATTGCCTGAAGGGAGCGACGAAACAAGGCCATTGCACTGATTACGCCAACAGCATTGAGCTCAGCGCCCTACAATAAAAGCCCTGCTCGATGCGGGGCTTTTATTTTAACACGGCATGTTAGCTGCGCTCAGGAGGGGTCAGATAGGCAGCCGTATGCCCACGCTTAGCTTCACTATCCTGCAACTCCATACGTGCAATGCTACGCAAGTGCACTTCATCAGGACCATCAGCAAAGCGCAAACAGCGACCGCCAATCCACAAATCCGCTAAGGGTGAATCTGGGGTTAAACCCATCGCACCAAACACTTGAATGGCCCGATCAACCACGTTGAGGTGCATCGTCGGCACCACAGCTTTAATCATGGAAATCTCTTTACGGGCGGCACGCGCACCCACTTCATCAATCATCCATGCTGTTTTCAAGACCAGCAAACGTGCCTGTTCTATTTCCATCCGTGAGCGTGCAATCCACTCGGCCACACTGCCATGCTGATGCAGATAACGACCAAAGGTTTTGCGCTCTTGGGCACGTTCGACCATTAACTCTAAAGCCAGCTCAGCCATACCAATGGAGCGCATACAGTGATGAACACGCCCGGGTCCAAGACGCGCTTGTGCCATCATAAAACCATCGCCTTCTTTAGCTAATAAATTGGCTGCAGGCACACGCACATTGCGCAGAACAATTTCACAGTGGCCTTCTGGAGCAATATGATTCATCACTGCAATATTGCGCTCTACAGTTACGCCGGGCGTATCCATCGGCACAATAACCATACTTTGCTGGCGCTTAGCATCACCCTCTGGATCGGTTTTACCCATAACAATCATAAAGGTACATTTAGGATGCGCAGCATTGGTAATAAACCACTTACGACCATTGATCACATACTCATCGCCTTCACGGCGGATCAAAGTCTGGATATTGCTGGCGTCTGATGATCCAACATCTGGCTCGGTCATCGCAAAAGCGGAGCGAATCTGTCCTTCTAACAAAGGATTCAGCCATTGCTCACGCTGCTCAGGCGTAGCAAACATATGCAGCAGCTCCATATTGCCTTTATCTGGAGCATTGCAGTTGAACACTTCTGAAGCCCAACTGACTCGGCCCATGATTTCTGCCAGCGGTGCGTACTCAAGATTACTTAGACCTTGGCCTGGCTCACCCTCTTGCAATGAAGGTAAGAACAGATTCCACAAACCTTCGGCGCGCGCTAAAGCTTTTAAATCCTCCATAAATGACACAGGATAAACACCCGCGGCCACTTCCTGCTGCCATGCACCGATACGCGGTACAATATGTTGTTCCATAAAATCAGTCAGCTGCTTGCGTAACGCTTGGGTTTTTTCGCTATAAGAAAAATCCATGAAATCCTCCAAAGGTGCCAGGGTGCTAAGGCGTTATCTTCAGAGTAGGTGAGATGCGCAGCAAGCTGAAGCATTA
>JAAXZZ010000072.1 GCA_012719655.1 Gammaproteobacteria bacterium
ATATTTTTGCACTCATTGAACATTTAGAACTGCACAAACCCCATATCGTCGGCATTTCCATGGGCGGCATGATTGCTTTTCAATTAGCGGTTGATCATCCCGGTTTACTGGGCAGTTTAACCATTGTTAATAGCGGACCAGAAGTTAAGCCGCGCAGCGTCAAGCAATGGCTGGAGGTGCTAAAACGTAAATTACTCTCACGTATTTTGAGCCTTGAGCAAATCGGTAAAGCCCTTGGTGGTTTACTCTTTCCACGGCCTGAACAAGCACACTTACGGCAAAAAATCGAAGAGCGCTGGCAACTCAATGATAAGCGCGCCTATTTAGCCAGCTTAGAGGCCATCATTGGCTGGAGTGTACGCGAGCGGATTTCCACTATTCTGTGCCCAACTTTAGTCATTAGTGCAGATAAGGACTACACCCCAGTGGCTGATAAAGAAGCGTATGTTGCACAAATGCCTCATGCTAAACTGCTGGTGATTGAACAATCGCGGCATGCCACACCCCTTGATCAACCTGAACGTTTTAACCAAGCGTTAGTGAATTTTTTAAACTCGATAAAGTGAGGAACCTATGCTCAAGAAACTTCTACTGACGGGCTGCATGTTGCTTATGACAACACATGCCTTTGCTGCAGATAATCCACACGTGGTGATCAACACCAGTTTTGGCGAGATTGAACTGGAGTTAGAAGCAGAAAAAGCCCCAATCACAGTCAATAACTTTCTTGATTATGTTGATGCTGAGCGCTATGACGGCACTATATTTCACCGTGTGATTGCAAACTTTATGATTCAAGGCGGCGGCTTTGATCGATACATGCAGCAAAAAGCCACTAAAGCTGCGATTAAAAATGAAGCCGACAATGGCTTAAAAAACACACGTGGTACTGTTGCCATGGCGCGCACTCAAGCTCCAGACTCAGCCACTATGCAGTTTTTTATTAACCATGCCGACAATGACTTCTTAGACCACAGCAGCCGCGATTTTGGCTACGCGGTATTTGCTAAAGTTGTCCGCGGCATGGATGTTGTTGATCAAATTGCTCAAGTCAAAACCAGCAGCTACGGCATGCACCAAAATGTCCCTATCGATCCAATTGTGATCAAAAGCATTAAACGTGTTGAGTAGTACAATAGCCACAAACAAAAAACGCGCTGAACAGCGCGTTTTTTGTTGGCAGACGATAAAGGTACTTAACGCAAATTGAGAATCGTCTGGGTAATCGCACTTTCAGTTTCAATGGTTTTCGCATTGGCCTGATAGTTACGCTGCGCAACGATCAAGTTCACCAACTGATCTGACAACTCAACGTTAGAGTCTTCAAGTGCACCGGCTTGGATTGCCCCCAAAGTACCCGTGCGCCCTGGGTTACGTACGGGCTCACCGGAGGCTAACGACTGCACCCACTGAGTTTTACCCACCGGTGTTAAGCCTTGTACGTTGGCAAAATCCGCTAACACCACCTGCCCCTGAACTTTAGATTGACCGTTGGTGTAACGCGCAAAAATCATACCCGTATCATCAATTTCAATTCCAGCAAGCTCACCTGTGGTGTAACCATCTTGTGCGACCGCATTGACCGCAAAGGCATTGGCAAACTGCGTTGCATTGCGCATATCCAAGATCATTCCACCAGCATTAGCATCAGCGCCATTTGGCGTTGCTGTTGGCGGTGTTCCTTGTACTGCGGCAGGTATCCAAGCGCTTAAATCAACGCTGCTAGGCCCTTGTAATTTACCAGCACTATCAAATGTCAAAGCGGTTGTCAGTGGCGTTGTCGAGGTGGGATCATCTGGCGCCACACCATCAATTAGAATATGCATATCCCAAGTATTTGCCCCAGTCTTCACAAAATACTGGGTCAGTGCATGCGCATTACCTTGCGTATCGTAAATATTGGTTGAAGTCGACGAGTTATAGCTTTTAGGGTCAGTCGCAGAAAAAGGTGTATTTATTGGCGCGTCGTTTGTCGAGTTTAAATTATAGGACTGCTCAATTTTGCTGGTCGGCTTTGGATCTTGGCTTGAGGTTTTAATCTGTAAGTTAGAAACAGTGCCAACCTTTAACTCGCCATTAGCATCTGTCGTATACCCCTGCAAGTTATAACCAAAATTATCAACAATAAAGCCTTCACGGTCAGTACCAAAATAACCCGCGCGCGAATAACTGATCGCACCGTTATTACTGACTTGGAAAAAGCCGTTACCGTTAATGGCCAAATCGAGCGCATTTTGTGTGTAGTTAATGTTGCCCTGATTAAACAGCTGCGACACGTTGGACAACAATACACCACTGCCTTGTTGATTTTTTCCTGTACCCAGCACTGATGCCGCATACACATCGGAAAACTCTGCGCGTGACTGCTTAAAGCCTGCAGTGCCAGCGTTAGCAATATTGTTACCGGTAACGTTGAGGTCTTTTGTGGCAGCGCGTAAGCCACTGAGGCCGATATTAAATGACATGTTGTTCTCCTTGCCGGTCGTCCGACAGTTGGCAATTATTTAAAATCACTGTCCAATAATCTGTACTTGCGAGAGTGGCACAGAACCCAACCCTGCTAAATTCAATAACAGCTCACCACCACCTTGGCCAAGGGTGACGCTATCCACGTTAGCGGGTAGCAATGTGTACAAGCCTTTTGGCTCACCATCGATACTGGCTTGCGCTTCAAACTTATAGGTACCTGGCTTCATAGTTTCACCATCACTATTTTTACCGTCCCACATAAAGCTGACCTGACCAGCCTCTTGCGCACCCATATTAATTCGCGTCGCTAAGGAGCCATCTGCGTTGTAGACATTGACATAGACATTGCTACTGCTCTGCGGCAACACCAAACTTGCTTTAAAGGTTTCCGAAGTATCCACAACTGCTTTATCAATCGGGACAATCACTTTACGCCCAACTAACGAAGAGGCCTGCAACGCCTGCGAAGACTGGTAACCGGACATAATGGTTTGCATGCTGCCATTAAGCTTCTCGACACCTTCAACAGTACTAAATTGCGCCAGCTGGGCAATGAAGTCACCATTGCTTTGTGGCTCTAATGGGTTTTGATTGTTGAGCTGCGCTACCAGCAACTCCAAAAACTCATTTTTACCTAATTCTTCTTTTCCTGCGCCCTTGGTCGAGTGTTGGTATTGATCCAACACGGCACCCGCGGCACTGACTCCTGCTGCACTCATTGCTGCCTCCTCGGGCTTATTGGCCTAATGAGAGTACGCGCTGCATCATCTGCTTAGCGGTATTCATCATTTCGACGTTAGTTTGAAACGCGCGGCTGGCGGAAATCATGTCAGCCATTTCCTCAACGACGTTTACGTTCGGATAAAAAACATAGCCATCGGCATTGGCTGATGGATGATTGGGCTCATAACGCGGTTGCAACTCACTTTGATCTTCGATAATGCCCATGACCTGCACACCTTGACCCGCCTGATCTTGATCAGCAAAGAGCGAGGCTTGACCTTGAGCACCATTTAGATTTTCTTGAAACACAGTGGCAAATACGGGGTGACGCGCACGATAGGCTTGATCAATGCTGGACGACACCGTTTCGGCATTGGCAATGTTGCTGGAAATCGTATTTAAGCGCGTGCTTTGTGCGCTCATACCGCTACCGGCAATGTGAAAAACGCTAGAAAGGGACATAAATAATTACTCCTTAGTCGCCGCGCAGAGCTGTCATCAGCCCTTTGAACTTGCTGTTTAATAGTGTGAAACTGGCTTGAAACTGCAGCGCATTTTCTGCATAAGTGGACTGTTCAACCTGCAAATCAACCGTATTTTGATCAATGGATGCATGATGCGGATTACGAAAACGCAACGCCGGATCAGCCAACTGCAGCGGCTCAACGTCAAAATGCTGACTATTGCTACGCTGTACTAAGGGCTGCTTCAAGGCATGCTGGTCAGCCTGTGCCGACAACACACTGGCAAAATCCAAGTCGCGCGCTTTATAGTGTGGCGTATCCGCATTAGCGATATTGTTAGCCAGCACTTCTGCACGCTGAGCACGAAAACCCAGTGCTTTTTCGTGAATACCTAAGGCTCTATCGAAATTGATGCTCATAACGCCACACCTGCTTTGCAATTCATCTTGCCTATAATTAAGCAATAGTTATGCCAGAGTGTGATTTACATATAAATCAATGACTTAGATAGATTTTACTCGTCAATTATATGACGAACCGGCGCATTATTGCCGTTTGATAGCCTCCTGAGCAGGAGCCAAGGACAGGCGGCAAAGACTTACCGCCTGGCACAAGCGCACATTACGCTTGCGTGGTATAACGCAAAATCTCGACAACCTGCGCAGGCGTCGTCGCCCATGCCATCGCTGCAGCATCGACCTCTTTGAGCGGGTGGATAATATCTTCAGCATGCAAGGTTATGTAAGGTTTACCCAGTGCAGCGCAGTAGCCTGCATCAAACGCCGCATTCCATTGTTTGTATTGTTCTCCAAAGCGCACCACCACCAAATCACTTTGCTCAATTAAAGTTTTAGTGCGAATCGCATTGACTTTGGCCGATTGATGATCGCGCCAAAAGCTGTTTTCCTGTGCGCCCAAATGATCGCCTGCGGCGTCACTGGCAGCATGATCAGTCACTGCTGAAGTGAAAGTAATATCTAAACCTAACGCTTCAGCCCCCTGCTGAATCTCTTCACGCCAGGATGTATGAATTTCTCCAGAAAGATACACAGTAAAACTCATGGTTGCTCCTCCTTCATTGTTAAGACTTTTTGAGCGGCCTTAGTCAGTGCGCAGCGATGGCCTGCGCATACAGAACTTTTCTCAACTCACGCCTGAGTCAGCAGCGGCCGCACAATAGTTTTGCCCTGCGCGACTATAAGCTAATCATCGCTGATTTCAATTGCAGGCATGGCAGGGCTTTGCTGATTGAGCACACTAAGACGCGCACCAACAGTACGCGCCAACCCTTGATAAATCATCGCAATTTGGCTTTCAGGGTCAGCACTGGTGGTTGGCTCACCACCATCGCATTGCATACGGATCGCCATCGACAAAGGCAATGAGGCTAACAACTCAGCATCGTAACTGGCAGCTAGGCGCTCACCGCCGCCCTCGCCAAACAGGTGCTCAGCGTGCCCACAGTTAGAACAAATATGCACTGCCATATTTTCCACAACACCCAAAATTGGGATATTGACCTTACGGAACATCTCGATGCCTTTGCGCGCATCCAGCAAGGCAATATCTTGTGGCGTGGTCACAATCACCGCGCCCGCCACCGGCACTTTCTGCGCCAATGTCAATTGAATATCGCCGGTGCCTGGCGGCATGTCCACCACCAAATAATCAAGATCATCCCATGCGGTTTGCGTGATCATCTGTAGCAGCGCACCGGAAGCCATCGGGCCGCGCCATACCATCGGTGTATTGTCGGTGGTTAAAAACGCCATCGACATCACTGCCACGCCATGCGCTTGAATTGGAATAAAATATTTCTCATCGCGCACTTGCGGTTTCGTGCCACTTGCGACCCCCAGCATAATGCCTTGGCTGGGGCCATAGATATCAGCATCTAAGATACCGACACGGGCACCTTCTCTCGCCAAAGCTAAAGCTAAATTGGCTGCGGTAGTTGATTTACCGACACCGCCTTTACCCGACGCCACGGCAATCACATTCTTCACCCCTGCCAAACCTGGAACATCACTGCGACCTTTATACGGGTGGATTACAGTGGATATGTTCACTTCAGCACGAGCCACACCAGGCATTTGCTCAAGGGTCATTTGCAGCATTTGTGCCCAACCGGCTTTAAATAAGTCGGCGGCATAACCCAGTTCAAGCTCAACACTGACGCACTCACCTTGAATATCAATGGCGCGGACACAACCTGCCGTGACAGGATCGAGATTTAAATTGGGATCAATCAGACCACTTAAGGTGTGTTCAACTGCGGCGCGGGTTACTGTGCTCATGACGCTCTCCACTGCAAAATAGACTCAATAACACGCATTCTAGCTTAATCTAACCGCTAAGACCTTAATCCCTAGCAAGCTGACACGGCGCAAGGGATGAAAAAAACAGCCATTGCCTATATAGTAGCCTGCTTATTTCTATTCACTTTTAGTAGTTAGGAAGACCATGAGCGAAGCCCGCAAAATTTTAGTGACCAGCGCCCTGCCCTATGCCAACGGCTCCATTCACCTTGGCCATATGCTGGAATATATTCAAACAGATATGTGGGTTCGCTTTCAAAAAATGCGCGGCAATCAATGCATTTATGTCTGTGCAGACGATGCCCATGGTTCTGCGATTATGTTGCGCGCGGAAAAAGAAGGCATCAGCCCTGAACAATTGATTGATAATGTCCACGCTGAACATAGCGCTGACTTTGCTGAGTTTCTCGTGGATTTTGACAACTTTTACACCACCCACAGTGAAGAAAACCGCGAACTCTCTGAGCAGATCTATCAGCGCCTGCAAGCGGCGGGACATATCGCCACCCGCTCCGTGACGCAGTATTTTGATCCTGAAAAAGGCATGTTTCTTGCCGACCGTTTTATCAAAGGCACCTGCCCAAAATGCGCAACACCTGATCAATACGGTGATAACTGCGAGAAATGTGGTGCAACTTATCACCCCACTGAGCTGAAAGACCCGCGCTCAGCCATTTCCGGTGCCACGCCGGTACTCAAAGATTCTGAGCACTACTTTTTTAAGCTACCCAATTTCCAAAACATGCTCAAAGAGTGGACGCGCAGCGGAACCCTGCAAGAATCCGTCGCCAACAAGCTCGCTGAATGGCTCGATAGCGGTCTGCAAGAGTGGGACATTTCCCGTGACGCGCCCTACTTTGGTTTTGAAATCCCCGGCGCCCCTGGTAAATATTTCTACGTATGGCTGGATGCACCGATTGGCTATATGGCCAGCTTTAAAAATCTCTGCGCACGCCGCCCTGATTTAGACTTTGATGCGTTCTGGAATAAAGACTCCACCGCTGAGCTGTATCATTTTATCGGTAAAGACATTATTAACTTCCACGCCTTATTTTGGCCGGCAATGCTGGAAGGCGCTGACTATCGCAAACCAACCGGTGTCAACGTGCACGGTTACCTCACAGTCAATGGAGCAAAAATGTCCAAGTCGCGTGGCACTTTTATTAAAGCGCGCACTTACCTTGATCATTTAAACCCTGAGTACCTGCGTTATTACTACGCGGCGAAACTGGGTCGTGGTGTAGAAGACTTGGATCTGAATCTGGAAGACTTTATTCACAAGGTCAACTCAGATTTGGTGGGTAAAGTCGTCAATATTGCCAGCCGCTGCGCCGGCTTTATTCACAAAGGCAATGACGGCATGTTGGTTGCTGAGATGCCTAACCCTGCGTTATGGGAGCAATTCCAGCAAGCTATTCCAGCGATTGCCAAATCCTACGAAGCCCGCGACTTTGCTCGTGCCATGCGTGAAACGATGGCCTTAGCCGATGCCGCTAATGCGTGGATTGCTGAGCAGGCGCCATGGGCCATGAACAAGATCGAAGGTCAGCAAGCGCAAGTGCAAGCCGTTTGCTCACAAGCCATCAACCTGTTTAAACAACTGGTGATCTTGTTAAAACCTGTACTGCCTAAACTCGCCGCCGATGCTGAACAATTTCTCAATGTGCCATCACTCTCTTGGAGCGACTTAGGCACTGCCCTAGCTGATCATCAACTCAAGCCATTCACACCATTACTAAGCCGCGTTGACCCTAAGAGTGTTGAGGCGATGATTGAATCCTCCAAAGAAGACTTATTAGAAATGGAAAATACCAGCAGCCCTGAACAAGTGATCGGCAATGGTGAGCTCGAGAAAGAACCCTTGGCAAAAGAAATCGACTTTAACGCTTTTGCAGCGGTCGACTTACGCATTGCGCTGATCGAAAAAGCAGCTTTTGTTGAGGGCGCCGATAAATTATTGCAACTGACCCTTGACCTTGGCGGCGTCAAACGCAACGTGTTCTCCGGCATCAAAAGTGCCTACCCTGACCCAAAAGCACTTGAAGGCCGCCTCACTTTATATGTAGCTAACCTAGCTGCTCGTAAAATGAAATTTGGCGTCTCGCAAGGCATGGTCTTGGCAGCCGGTCCTGGCGGTGAAGAAATTTACTTGCTCAGTCCAGACGCAGGTGCACGCCCAGGGCAACGAGTGATGTAAAACACAATCAGCATCAGTATGTATTACACACCCTGATGCTGATGCTTTTGCTGTTATTGTCCTACCATAAAACCAATAAGTAGCACAGCGAGTCAAGTTCTCGTAGCGCATCTAAGGGTGCTAAAGCAAGGGCAACTCCTGTGCTCATCACTGAGACAAGATTATGCTAAGACGCTCGCTAACATCGCTGTGTTTTGTGCTGGGTATGCTTTGTGCGTTGTCCTTTAATGCGTTAGCAAAGCCAGTTCCGACAGACTATCAGTTTCCCCTGCACAACCCCTTTGAAGCCACCATCGCTGGCACACCCAGTGCGCTACGTCCTGCTTTGCCTGACGATGCTGACATTAAACAGCGTGATTACAGTTTGCGTCTGCGCCCTGAGCGTGAGTTCACACTGCCAAGCAACTTTTGGCCGGTGAAAACCTTTCGCTACCGCTTAGCCGAGCAATCAGGCCCTGCGCCACTGATTTTCATCATCGCAGGCACTGGCGCGCACTATTCCAACTCGACCATGGAATACCTGAAAAAACTCTTTTATGGCGCAGGTTTTCATGTGGCGCAAATCTCTTCGCCAACCGCCTATGACTTTATGGTTGGCGCATCACCTTATGCCACCCCTGGGTATTCGCCACAAGATGCGCGCGATTTATACTCAGTTATGCAAGCAATCAAAAAACAGCAGGATGATCTAGAAGTCACCGATTGGCATTTGACGGGTTACAGTCTCGGTGGTTTACAAGCAGCCTTTGTCAGCCATTTGGATGAGCAAAAGCAGGCCTTTAACTTTAAGCGCGTGTTACTGCTCAATCCGCCGGTGAACTTGTACACATCCATCACCAACCTCAACAGGTTAGTCACTACACAAGCTGTAGGTAGCAATGATCATCGTACTTTTTATGAGGTATTGATGGACAAGCTCACCCGTTATTTTAATCAAAAAGGTCATTTCGACTTTAACGAAGCCGTGCTGTTTGATTTCCAAAACTCCAAACAAAAACTCAGCGACAACCAACTGGCAATGCTGATCGGTAGTGCTTTCCGCTTCGCCTCAGCGGATATTAATTTCACCTCAGATCTGATCAATCGCCGTGGCATTATCACTCCTGCACAGCAAAAAATTAATGACGGCACCAGCCTGACACCATTCTTTAAACGCGCCTTACTCTGCGATTTTGAGTGTTATATCGAGCAGCAATTACTGCCGTTTTGGAAAGTCCATTTCAAACAGCAAAAACTGGCGCTTGAACCGCCTACAGCTGAAGACCTCGAGGAGTTGAGTCAAGCCAGTGGCTTACATGCGCTAGCGGACTACCTCAGCACAACAGACAAAATTGCGGTCATGCACAATGCTGATGACATCATTCTGGGAACAGGTGACTTAGGCTTTTTAAAAGATCACTTTGCTGAACGCTTAACCCTTTACCCTTATGGCGGCCATCTCGGCAATTTAAATTACCGAAACAATGGTGCAGATATACTGGAGTTTTTCCATGAGTAAAACGCACGCACTACGTCATTGCTGCGCAGCCAGTTTAGTGTTTCTAGCTCTTACCAGCGTCAGTCATGCCAATCAAGTGGATGCCGATGGCTTTAAAAACCCGCTGCAGAATTTAAGCTTTAATGAGCATGCAGGGCAGCATGAGTTTGAGCGTGCCACTTTAGAGGCGCTGCATATCAGTGATCCTTTAGAGCAATGGAATCGACGTGTTTATCACTTCAATTACCGTTTTGATCAATGGGTGTTTTTGCCCATAGTAAAAGGTTATACCAAGATAACACCGCATTTTTTCCGTCAAGGCGTCAGTAACTTTTTTAGTAACTTGGGCGAAATTCCAACTTTAGCCAATAGCTTACTGCAGCTTAAAGGCCATCACGCCATGCAAACCACGGCGCGCATTTTATTTAACACCACCTTTGGTATCGCAGGAATATGGGACCCTGCAACAAAGATGGGACTGGCTAAAAATAACGAAGATTTTGGCCAAACCTTAGGCTATTACGGCGTACCGCACGGCCCCTATTTGATGCTACCGCTGCTTGGCCCATCGAACCTGCGCGATACCAGCGGACTGGTCGCTGACTACTCCCTTGACCTCTCGGTTAACTGGCTCAATGTTGCTAAGGAAAGCGAACGTCACCCAGAGATTTTTGCTCTAAAAATCGTCGACCAACGCTACATCACCAAACTACGTTATGGGCAGCTCAATACGCCTTTCGAATATGAAAAAATTCGCTACGTATACACCAAGGCACGCGAACTGAAGATTGCGGAATAGTAACGGTAAACAACCTGAGCTCGCGCACAACAGCGATGGTCAAGGCGAGCTGCGCTAAGTCAGCAGCAAGCGCAGTCAGGGATGACGCAGCGCCCGAATCGAGACAGGGTGTCTGGTGAGGGACAAGCAGACTGAGCACAGATCGTCACGCACAGGTGCTGGTTTTAGTTTTAACTGACAAAGATCGAGCATGTCGTGCTTCGTGGTCAGTGTTAATCCGTCGATGAACCCACCCAGGGTTCAACTCCGGCGTTCGCCATCCCTGGCTCACTCAGCACACTCACCCCAAAGCACTCATTGATCATTTGTACTGTTTTCCAGATTGCAGTCTGACTCACTCGAGCAACGGCATCTGCTTAAACAGGCAAATATTCTGTGGATTACTTATTGCTCAACAGCAAACAACAACGATGATCAAGGCGTGCCTCGCTAGTGCTGCGGCGAGCGAGCCAAGGATGGCGTAGCGCCCGAATCGGGTCAGGAGGACCCGTTGAGGGAAGAGAAGTATTAGCGAGGTACGTCAGGCGCACATTGCGCTGGCGACAGCATTGAGCAGGACAAGCAGACTTAGCGCAGATCACCATGCACAGAGGCTGGTTTTAATTTCAATATCACAGCCGACACCCCAAGCGAACAATCAGTCCGCTGCAAAAAAGCGTCGTACAGGCGCAAATGAACGGCGATAAATAGGCGTAGGGCCAAGTTCTTGCAAGGCCTTGAGGTGCGCCGGGGTGGGATAACCTTTGTGCTGAGCAATCCCATAGCCTGGGTATTGCGCATCAAGTATCGCCATTTCACGGTCACGACTGACTTTTGCCAGAATTGACGCTGCCGATATTTCTGCAATCAGTCCATCACCCTGCACCACCGCTTCGCTCGGCATGCTCAGCGGCGGACAACGATTACCATCAATCAAAGCTAAATCGGGAGTGATCAACAACCCCTCAACAGCACGCTGCATGGCCAGCATCGTAGCTTGCAGGATATTTAACTGATCAATTTCTTCAACGTCCGCGCGCCCAATACACCAAGCTAAGGCTTTTTCTTGAATCTCGATAAACAGCGCTTCACGTTTTTTTTCCGTGAG
>JAAXZZ010000073.1 GCA_012719655.1 Gammaproteobacteria bacterium
AAAATATACTTAGCAGGCTAATTAGTCGGTAAAAATGCACCAAAAATGGTATTTTTTTACCACTTTGTCTTTTTTCAATTACCAGCCAGGCACGCCTTGACGAATGATTTGTGAGTAATTGGAGCTCTGTCCTGCTTGTTTTGAACGCTCGGTAATACGACCGGCACTGCGTAGTTGCGCTAAATCAAAGCCGTCGGTGAGACCATCAAGCTCTTGAACGTAACTGGGTAGGTAGCCGGTCAAAAGTAAACGCGCATCCAGCGGCAAACCGCCACTGATATGTTGCATCATGCCAAACACCAAAGTGGTGCAGTTGGCGGTCACTGTATTGTAAAAGCGTGGTTGCTCAATCAGCTGATTGGCTTGCTCGATATAAGATAAAAACAGTTTTTTACGGATGTCGGCGGGCATGTCACTGCGGTACAAAAAGGTATCTTCGCCGCGCACATTGGGACGAACGCCAATTGCATCACGCTCATCGGTGGCAAGAATGCTCAGCTCATAGTCTTTGAAAAAACCGGCAATCTCAGAAAATTGTTGGCCTTTCTTTTTGCGAATCTCCACGGAAAAGGTAACGAACTGGTGGTCATCAAAGCCGAACGAGACGAGAACGTGGGCAATTGCGTCCATGCCCCAATGTGAGGTCAGCATGTCTACGGACTTGAGTTTACTTAAGTCATACTGACGGGTTTCCCAGCGTGGGGTGTACTCGGTTTCTGAATGCCAGTCAAAATTACGCACATTAAATAGCGTGACCTGATCCCCTTCAATACGGCCTGAGGTCATCTGTGCGACGTCTTCTTCCCATTGATGATTGTGGCTAGGGGTTAGGCTGTTCCACCAAACCAACAGCGCTGCATGCAGTGCAAGGTAGATGAGTAGGCCTTGGCAAATGCTGCGGCGCCACAGGTGTATTAAAGTAAATAGACCGATGCCAACCCACAGTGCGATGCCAATAAGACGCCATGGCATCGCCAAGGGTAATTGATAGTACAGCGCTAAACTGGCCCAAATTGACGCCAAAAGAATGCTCAGCGAGAGCAGCACTTGTAGGCAGATTGTCAAGAATGTGCGCGGCTTAATAACCATACGACACTCCATTGGTTTCTTGTAAATGTGTATGCAGGATGCGGCGCACCTCAACAATTGCTTCCGGTGTTTCTTGCACGCTGTGCCATGAAGGAATCACTTTTTCTGATTGTGCACCGGCTAAATGGGCGCTGTTGTAAGGCACCACACCATCGCTGGATTGCTCTAAACCGAGCTCTGGGGTGTTATTACCAATAATCGAGTGATAGGACACGCGCTCGGCAATCGGCAGATCCGCGGCGAGACGTACAAAGGGGTCTTGGTTGCTGAGGTTGGAAATGCTGTTGAGTGGCCGTGTCAGCGGTGCGGCGTTAGCAGAGCTTGGATCAACTAAGAGTTGCGCGATTTCTGAGATACGACCGAGCATTGACACCGGCAGTTTAACGACGCCCGCTGCCCAACGTGAGAAGCGATTTTCAGCAAAAGGTGTGCCACGATGCGGAGCCGCAATAAATACGGCGCGGCTGACTTGCGGCATGGGCTTAAACCAAGCGTAGTTACGTAATTTTTTTCGCGCCGCTTCTTTGCGCTGACCTTCCAGTTCGTACGTTTTGACAATCGGCTCCCAGAAGCGGTCGCCTGATTCAGAAACCAGTAAGCGGGCTAAAACGCCACCCATGCTGTGCCCAATCAACACCACATCTTGCGAAGCACGGTGCTGACCTTCAGGGTCGAACGCTTTTAAGGTGCTGGTAATGGCTTTACGGATTTCATGCTGATTGAACGCCAGTGGTGCATTGGTTGGATAGTAGACTTGCCAGACTTGGAAATTCTTACGTAAGACTTCATCACCCAGTACTTCGTTGGCCACATTAATCCATGCTTCTGGGCTGCTGGCTAAGCCGTGCAGCATAATGATGACGCGGCGCTTAGGGTCATACGGCTGCATTAAATAGACGCGAGGTTTTTCTAACACTTCACCACGGCCAATTAGGGTCAAGAGCGACTGCCTGGCAAAACCTGAGCGAGCCAACCATAAGCCATAGCCTGAAGTGAAGTTGGCGGCTAACGGCACTTGGGTACCGGCTAAGCGCACGCTATCACGTTTGTAGGGATCAAAACCTAGCAGTTCAACACTCTGAGTATCCAGCACTTCTTCTAGGGTCTCACCCGGAAAGCGCAGCACTGCAGTAATGGCGGGAAAAGGAGTTTCGCTAAACACCTCTTGCTTGCTGTTTTTATTCACGACACGCTTGGCGGTGACGGCGACCAATTCCGCACCGATTCCGTCACGCCGGTACTGGTTACGCAGACCTTTGAAAGTCAGGGACGAAGCTGGAATGAGTTGTTCTGGTATTTGCTGGCGCTCAGCCAAGCGTACTTCATTAAGCTGACCTTTAATCGTCCATTGCTTTGACTCTACGGTGAACAAACCCTGTGCATCAATACTATTGAGCAAATTTTTGTGGTGTTGATTAAAGGCACGGGTCACCGTTTGCTGCACGGCAAAATTGTAGTAGTCACGCACCTGGGTTTGGCGATCTTCTAGTGCACGTTCACTGGGCGCGCGCGCGGTTAAAAACAAATAGGCATAGGCATGACGGGCACTTTCTAAGTAGGCATTGAGCACGTCTTCGGACAGTATGCCTTCATTGATTTTCTGATCCATGGACAACGCTTCTTGCAGCCAGAGCTCGGCCAAAGCGGACATGCGTTGTTCATCATCAATGCCGATATTGTCAGCCACTTGGTTGCGGCATTGCTGTGCGGCAGCGCGGCATTGCTTTTCGTTAATGCCGACGACTTGTAAAGCCACACCGACGGCAGAGCTCATTTCGCCAGTGGTTAAAATATCACCACGACGTTGCGACATATAATCATTGGTGCTGACCGATACGCTTTTTACTCCCGCACAACCGCTGAGGAAAATAAAGCTAAGCGTGGTGATAAAAATAACGCGAGCAGAGTAAAAGTTGAGCACGTAGCAGCCTATGGAATGGGATCGAGTGGAAAGTAAAGTCGTAAGCAGGCGAGTAAGTGATGCCAGAAAAAAGCTATTTTGGAGGTTATTGCAGACTAAGGCTATGCTGTTAACAGATTTTTTTGCAGTACTCTAAGGTCATAAAAAGTACGCGAGGGCGAGCTTTGGTTAATCTGAACTTTTATGGAGCATGTGATGCACAGGGCGTTAGTTGAAATTCCCAGTCCATTGATCAATGCGCTGGATAACGCTAAGCATGTGGTGGTCTTTACCGGTGCTGGCGTCTCCGCGGAAAGCGGTGTCAGTACCTTTCGCGATGCCTTGACCGGATTATGGGCACGCTTTGATCCGATGCAGTTGGCCACAGCTGACGCTTTTCTGGCTGATCCAGCGCTGGTTTGGGGCTGGTACGAGTGGCGACGCCAGTTATTGTTAAAGGCGCAGCCTAATGCGGCGCATCAAGCCATTGCTCAGTTGGCAGAGCTGGTGCCAAAGCTCACAGTGATTACCCAAAACGTTGATGATTTGCATGAAAGAGCCGGCAGTCGCGAGGTTTTACATCTGCATGGCAGCATTTTTAAACCGCGCTGCTTTCACTGTGGCA
>JAAXZZ010000074.1 GCA_012719655.1 Gammaproteobacteria bacterium
ATCAAGAAGGATTAACGCTCGTGCATGGCTTCTTTGGCTTTATTGATTGGTTTCATAAGGTAGTCAAACACGGTTTTTTCACCGGTTTTAATATCTACAGTGGCAATCATACCGGGCACTATAGGGAACAAGTTGCCGTTTTTACTGACTAAAGCATCTGTTTGTGTGCGAATAAAGACACGATAATAAAACACCTCAGGTTTGACTTCGTCTTGAATCGTATCCGGTGAAATCAAAGTGACCTCGCCATCCAGTCCGCCATAGATTGAGTAGTCATAGGCGGTAATTTTAACTTTGGCTTCTTGGCCTGGATAAATAAAAGCCACATCCCGTGGAGAGATACGTGCTTCGATCAGCAGTTGCTCATCCAAAGGTACTATGCCCATCAGCTGCCCGTTCGGTGGAATCACACCACCGCGCGTGGTAACAGTGACATCTTTGACAATGCCGCGTACCGGTGAACGCAAGGTTAAGCGCGACAGTGAATCTTCACGTCCTCGAATCACCGATTCTAAAGAATCCGCTTCGGCTTTGGCTTTACCCAATTCCTCACGTGCGTGCACCATATACTCAGAGCGTCTATCTGTGATTTTCAGCTGTAACTCTGAGACTTGACGCTGTAGTTTTAAGACTTCCACATTACTGGCCGCGCCTGCTTGCGCCAGTGAACGGGTGAGGCGTAGCTCCTGCTGCACTAAATCAAGTGCTTGGCGTAGGCCGGCCAGGGATTCATTTAAGCCTTCTTTGCGGGTTTTATATAAGCGTGTTTCAGTTTCGATCAGGTGCGGGTAGTTTTCCAGCTCTTTTGGAAAGATCAATGCAGTTTGATTCACTTCTGACTCTAAGCGGGCAATGCTGGCTAATGCCGCTCGGTAACGTGCACTGCTCTCTCCAACGTTGGCTTCAGTTTTAGTTAAATCCAACTGTGCCAATATTTGATCAGCCTCAACAATGTCCCCTTCCCTGACCAATAATTCAGAGATGATCCCGCCTTCGAGGGATTGAATCACTTGCTCTCTAGATGTGGGGACAACTTTGCCCGTGCCTCTAGAGACTTCGACCAGTGGCGCATTATACGCCCAGACTATTAGACTGATTAATAGCAGAACAAAAATCCAAATAATACGTGACGATTTAACAATTTTCGCCTCATCTATTTGGTCATTGTAACGGCGCTTATCTTCATCATAATCAAGCAGAATAACTTGATCGTCTTGAGCCATATTACTCATAGGTGTTCCTTTAACTAATAAATACAGCTTAAGCTTTAGCGCTCGATTTAGTTTGCCCAGAAAGTTTGGCCAAGACTTCAGCCTTAGGTCCATCCAGGACAATCTGGCCATTATCAACCACGATAATGCGCTCAACCATATTTACGATACTCATTTTATGGGTTGCCACAATCAGGGTTTTATCGCTGACCCAAGGTTTAAGCTGGTTGATGAACTGCTTCTCTGTGGTGTCATCCATTGATGCTGTTGGCTCATCGAGCAAAACCACATAGGGGTTGCGCACTAACAAACGTGACAACAATAAGGACTGCCGCTGTCCACCGGATAAGCCACCACCGCCTTCAGTAATGACATGATCTAAACCCGATGGCAGTCGGTGAATAAAGTCCAGTGCGCCAGTCATATTCAAAGCTTTAAGCATGTCATCATCACGTGCTATGGGCGCACCAAGCATGAGGTTTTCACGAATAGTGCCGTGGAACAGGGGCGCGTTTGGCTCATTAAGCCCACATCACGTCGCACATCAGCCGGATCAATATGCGCCATGCCAACACCGTCTAGAGTGACGACCCCGCTCTTGGCCTCTAATAAACCGGATAGCACCTGCAACAAGGTGGATTTACCCGCACCATTGCGACCTAGCAGGGCAATTTTTTCACCTTGTTTGATGCCCAGCTTCTTCACTGTTAATGCTGGTGCTGGACTGTCTTCAGCATAGAAAAATGTGGCATTTTTAATATTGTAATCGCCATTGATTACTGTTTTATGCACTTTTTTCGCGCCTTCCGAGTTATCAACCGGCAATTCCATCAACTGATTAATACTGCTTAAAGCCACTTTAGTTTGCTGCCAGCGACTTAACACCTGCGTCAATCCCGCCATTGGCGCAATCATGCGCGAGCCTAAAATTGATGCCGCAATCAGTGAACCCGTGGTTAGATCACCCTCCATCACCATAGGTGCACCGAATAGGACAATCACAGCAAAGGCTGTGCCTTGTATACTTTGTGTCCAAGCATTTAAGTTGCTGACCAAGGAGCGCAAGCGTAAATTCACACCCGCTGATACAGCATTGTAATTGTTCCATTGCGACTGAAAGCGCTGCTCCGCTTGTAAGGTTTTAATGTCCTCGTTGCCCTGCACTGCTTCAACCAGCATGGCATTACGCAAAGAGCTTTCACGCATCGCTGAGTTGGCATACTCACGTAACTTACCTTGCACTAGCAAACCGGGTAAGATCATTAGAATCACAGCAGCAATCGGTATCCAGACTAGAGAGCCGGCTAAATACCAAAATACCCAGCAAAATAAAAAGAAGAACGGCATATCGGCAAATGCCGTGACTGTAGTTGAGGTAAACATTTCGCGAACGTTATCCAGTTCACGCACTTGTGAAATAAAAGTACCCGTGGAACGCGGCCGATAGGCGTTTTTAATCCGTAACGCATGGCCAAAAACTCGATCAGAGATCCTTAAATCCGCGCGTTTACCAATAAGATCAGTCACTGTAGTGCGCATTTTGCGCATCACGAAGCCAAAAATCACGGCAACTATCACGCCACTAAACAGCACATATAGAGTGGAGTAGGACTCTGCCGGAATAACCCTGTCGTACACTTGACGGGTAAATAAAATCCCCGCCAAACCCAGCACATTGACCACAAAGGAAGCGACAAAAATATGGCTATATGGTCGCCAATCACGCAACACGATCTTTTTAAACCAGCCTTTATCGTGCGGCTTGATGTAGTCATCAATCCGCGCATCTGGCACCGTATGTGATGGCCGCAATACTACAGCCAAAGTGACATTATCCAGCAGTTCTTGCTCAGTAATACTGCTTTTAACCCCCTCATCACCGCTGTAATTGATACCCACTTGGCCCTGCTGATCCATGGTATCCAGGACAGCAATCTGCCCTTTCTGAAACTGCACCACTAGGGGCAACCGCCAGCTGGTAAGTTCGCTTTTTTTAAGCTTAATCACACTTAAAGTCAGCCCAGCTTGACGGGCCATACCGCGTAACACATCACTGACGGGGCTGTCCTTTAGCCAATGGCTGGTTAAAGAAATATTTTCCTTTGAACACTCCAGTCGGTAATGTTTAGCCACCATTAAAATAGCTTCAATCCAAGGCGTATAATCTGCGTTGTTTTCTGGAGCAGTTGACTGAGGTTCTAATTTGTCTAGCTGTTCTTGATCACTCATTATTGTTCGCTACTCACTGCTGTATAATTGTTGAGCGCAAAGGCACTGCGTAAACTGGCTGTATTATATAAGCAGTCAATTTGAAGTCTTTTAAAGTCTTGCTGAGTGTTGCTTCTTTCCATACGGGCCTGATGAATCTCTTGCTCAGTATTGAGCAAGTCCAGCAGTGAGCGCGTGCCCAACGAGATATATTGTTGGCGATAAATACTTTGGGTTTCAATAATGCTGCTGACACGGTTATCTAAAATAGATAAACGCTGGCCATAGGTGCCTGCCTGCGTTGTTGCTTCTTGTAAACCGCGAGAAATATTGAGCAAGGCTTCATCTCGCGCCGCATCCGCTGCCCGTAATGCGTATTCTGCGCCGCGTTTGCGCGCAGTGGTTGCACCGCCCTGATATAAATCCACATTAAAACTCAAACCAACGGTGTAATCATTACGGTGGCGGCGACGGTTATTGGCCAAATCTCGATCACGCTCTTTAAAGTAATGCTCTGTCCCAGCATCAAGACTGACAGTGGGGTAAAACTCGGCATTACTGGCTTTAATCTGTGCTATGGCTTCAGCGCGTTGCGCATCGGCCACCATAATTTCCGGCACATGGTTTAAGCTATCAACGTCGACAAAACCGGCCTGCTCGAGTGAGGCAGGGACCCCAGCTAACACCCTTGGCGGTGTGGTTGAACCCACCAAGTTTTGCAAAATGCGCTTCCACATATCCAACTGAGCAGTCATTTGCAACTCAGTGGCTAAGGCAGATTCGCGGCGCGACTGCGCTTGCATTTCATCGGCGCGGGTACTGGCACCCATGCTTGCACGTTTTTCTGAAAGCTCTAATAAGCTTGTAACTCCTGCCACTTGTTCAGCAGCAATTTTAACCAGATCTTGATAACGTTGTACTTCAATTACCGCAAAAGCTGTTTCACGGGCCAGCTGGTCAACAACTCGCAAGGTGTCGGCTTGATATTTTTCCACACCATACTCAGCGGCTTCAACATTGCTGGAGACTTTGCCAAAATCATAAATCAATTGCGATCCGCTGATGGTCAATGCCTCTTCAGAGCGGCGGTCGGAATCACGATAACTGCTTTTAACGCCTGATTTAATCTGTGGGTAATAGGCTGACTTAGCAAACCCCACCTCTTCTCCCTGTTGGTTAACCCGCTCTGTGGCACCGGTCACCATGGGGTTCCACTCAACGGCACGCTTAACCGCTTGGCTCATGTCCAACTCCTTCAAGGCCATAGGGGCTTTTAACGTTGTGGTTGCACCCATGTCGGGCAGTAATGCATCACTGGCCGCAGCATTAAATGACAATGGTAATAACAACGATGCTGCCAAGAGGAAGGATGGCTTGATCTGATCAAGGAAAAACAATGGCTGAGTCAAGCACTGACTTTTTTTCATTACGCAATGTCCTTAGC
>JAAXZZ010000075.1 GCA_012719655.1 Gammaproteobacteria bacterium
CCTTTTATTTATTATTGAGCGCAACCCTTTTGCGTTAAAGCTATAGCTTAATTAACTTTGCACACACTCTATAAACCATAAAAAAAAAGCCTTGTCAAAATTCAAATCTGCACAAATAAAAAACCCTCAATCCTAATTACAAAGATTGAGGGTTTTGCGAAGCAGTGACTAAAAACTTAGAAACTTAGGCTGCGAAATTTTTCGCAACGAAATCCCAATTAACTAAATTCCAGAACGCTTCAACGTACTTAGGACGCGCATTACGGTAATCGATGTAATAAGCGTGCTCCCAAACATCCCAGGTCAACAATGGCTGGTCATTGCTAGTCAGTGGGCAGCCGGCACCGATGGTGCTGGCTAAGGCTAAAGAGCCGTCAGCTTTTTTCACTAACCATGCCCAACCTGAACCGAATGTGCCGATTGCAGTTTTGGTGAACTCTTCTTTAAATGCATCAAACGAACCAAATGTTGCATTGATTGCATCAGCTAAAGCACCAGTCGGTGCTCCACCGGCATTGGGAGCTAAGCAATTCCAGTAAAATGTATGGTTCCAGACTTGTGCAGCGTTGTTAAACACACCACCGCTTGAAGTTTTAATAATTTCTTCTAAGCTTTTGCCTTCAAACTCAGTACCTGGAACCAAGTTATTCAAGTTCACGACATAGGCGTTGTGGTGCTTGCCATGGTGAAAATCTAGGGTTTCTGCAGAGATATGCGGTTCTAGGGCATTTTTTTCGTAAGGAAGTGCAGGTAATTCAAAAGCCATGATTATTCTCCAATTACATCAGACGAGGCACAATCAGCAAGTCTATTAAACGGACGACTGATTCAATTGCCAGCAGTTCCGACTTGCTTTAAGTCACTCATCATAGCACTCAAACTACAGCTTATCCACGCAGTATCTATAAGGCTTTAGCCATTGAGCAGTAATTGCAGGGCAACACTAAACATCATCAACGCCACCAGAAAATCAATCACGCGCCAAGTGATCGGCCGTGCCAACCATGGTGCAAGCTTGGCTGCCCCCAAAGCCAGACTAAAAAACCACAGAACTGAAGCGCTCGCCGCACCCAATACATAGGCACTTGGTGACACCTGCTGCGCACCCAGCGCACCAATCAATAAAACTGTATCTAAATACACATGGGGATTAAGCAGCGTTACCGCGAGCGTAGTGGTCAAAACCATGCGTAATGTCTGCGGCGCGCGCTCTTGAGCCACCGCCAGGCTATTTTTACGCAACGCTCGTAACAAAGCCAATGCGCCATAAGCGGATAAAAAAAGCACTCCACCCCAGCGCGCCACCGCCATTAGCACAGCACTGTTGGTAAGAATTTGTGCCAGTCCATAAACACCGCAAGCGACCAGCAACACATCAAAAAAAACACATACGCCAGCCACCCAAAGGTGGTGCTCGTGACGCAACGCTTGTGATAGGACAAAGGCGTTCTGCGCGCCAATGGCCATAATCAAACCCAGCGCAATAACTAAACCATTACCGTAGCTATGTAGCATATTTTATCCGTATTTTTATACTGACCAAGGCCTGCAAAACGGTCTGGCATCCATAAAAAAACCGCCCTGCGGCGGTTTTTTCAATAAGCGATGACTTACAAGCCAGACATTGACTTAATCGCACTGAGTAACTCGTCATCAGAGCAATCACTGCAAGTGCCTTTTGGCGGCATCGCATTGATACCGCTGATCGAGGTTTTCAAGATACCATCAAGGCCACCTTTCGCATCGGCACGGGCTTGCCAATCGGCTGAATCGCCTGTTTTCGGTGCGCCCAACAACCCTGATACGTGACAGGCAGCACAGTGCTTAGCAACAATATCGTCGCCAGTGCGACCAGCAGAGGCAACAACAGCACCCGCTGGCGCAGCCGCCGGCGCATTGGCACATTCTTGGCCTTGCACACAC
>JAAXZZ010000076.1 GCA_012719655.1 Gammaproteobacteria bacterium
TCCATCTTTAGCATCAACAGTAATTGCACCTGTTGCAGTCTTACTCTGCCCCGCAGGACCACCGGCAACCAAACCAGACTCATAGACAGTGGCATGACCTGCAGTCAGCGGATCACTTGGGTCATCTGGGTTGTTATGATCCTCTGGAGTGATGGTTGGCTCACTGTCAGTCACACCGTTAATGGTGATTCTTAATACTGCATCATCTTCACCGCCTTCTCGGTCAGTCATGGTGTAGCTGAAGGTGTCTTCTAGGGTCTCGCCATCTTTTAGCGCGCGGACTTCAGGGTTGTCTTTATTTGGCGTGTAGACATAGCTGCCATCTTCTTGCAGCGTCAAGGTGCCGTATTTGCCTTTAATCTCTGTATTAAGCCCACCTGGTGCTGCAGGTTTAGTTTCACCTGCCACAATGCCCGTCACATACAGCTGATCGCCATCTGGGTCGTTATCGTTTTGCAAAACGCCATCTTTAGCAGCAACAACCAAAGATGTGTCCTCGTCTGTAGCACCTGTATCATCGCTGGCTGTTGGATCTGGATTCGTTACAGTCCAAACAAACTCATGCTCACTACTATTGCCCGCAGGATCAGTCACAGTAATGGTAACTTTGTAATCACCTTGAGTACTGGTATTACCGCCTTGGCTAGCTGAACTATCGATTTTACCGCTGATAATGCCCGTCTTCGGATCAATTTTCAGACCTGTTGGCAAGTCAGTCGCCTGATAGGTGAGGTCTTTGCCGCTAAACACATCATTAAATTCTTTACTCAAATCAAGAGTAATGTCATCGGCATCCGCATCGTTTTGCGGGTTCAGCGAGCCAACCAGCTCAGGTGGCAAGTTATCCACTGGCTTAGTGTCACTTGAACTGCTGCTATTGCCAGCTGGGTCAGTAATGGTCGCTTCCACCGTCACTGTGGTTTGGCCAGGAGTAACAGGCACTTGCACCGGTACGCCATTGTCAATATCGTCCTGGTTAACGGGGCGCTCTAGCAAGATGTCGCCACTGGGGGTTTTCACCACTAAAGTGTCACCCACTTTGACCGTATCTTTATCTAAGGTAACGGTAGCCGGGACCTTCCCATCTTTAATCTCTGACTCGTTGTAAACACCATCTGGACCCGCGCCTTCTAGCTGGATCTCAACCTTAGGCGTGATGTTATCTAGGGGTTTTTCATCACGACCTGTACCTGTATTACCTTCTGGATTGGTAATAGTGGCCTCAACGATGACGGTTTTATCCCCAGGCGCAACCGGTACTTCTATGGGTACACCATTGTTGATGTCATCTTGGGTAACTGGGCGCTCTAGCAGCACATCACCATTGGGTGTAGTGACTTTGAGAATATCGCCCTCTTTAACAGTGTTTGGATCAAGGGTGACTATAGCTGGTACTTTGCCATTGATAATTTCAGACTCGTTGTATACTCCATCTGGTCCTGCTCCCTCTAGTTCAACCTCTACTTTTGGCAGCTCGGTGCGCACTTCATACGGCCGCTCAGTATCAGCTGTAATAGTTTCACCCGTTGGTGTTTTACCCGTCACTGTGGCTTCCACGGTCTTATCTTGCACCAGCTCGCTACCGGGAATGTCCACATTCCAAGTTTTGCCATCAGCGTTGACTGTGGTTTCGTAGGTTTTACCGTTAACTGTAACTGTCACCTTATCACCGGGCTTAACATCGCCACCGACGGTTCCGGTTACGGTAATGTCACGTTGCGCTTCAGCAGCGTTAATGATGTCGTCGTCGGCAATGACATCAATGTCAATACTGATGCTGTACTGAATATTACTGCCATGCTCACGATAACTGACATGCTCCTTCCAACGGTCTTGCTCAAAATCACGCTCAGGCAAAACCATGCCTAAAGGTTTAATGATTTCTTGGATGCGGGCGACAGTCAGCGGTGTGAAACCGTCGGCTTCAATAATTTCAGCAATGCGCACCAGCTGTACAAAGTTGTGGCCTTCTTTAGCTACATTTTCACTTAAATTGGCCGGCACAGAGGTTGTTTGTGGAGTATTTATCGCAGTTAGCGGTGCGCTCAGCGGTAGCGCTTGCGCCGCTTGTAGCGCTTGTAGCGCTTGTGCGCTGGCTTCTTGCTCACCGATCAAGCTAAGAATTTGATTATTGGCAAACTGCAAATCAATTTGCGCACCTTCTGCTGTAACAACCATTTCATTGGCAGAAATGGTATCACCGACTTGTAACTCTCGACGCGACCCATCCAGTGCGACAGCCCATGCTTGACCTTGAAGGGAAACAACAGTGATTAAATTATCCATAACAACCTCTTCTTGAAATACCACTGATGATCACGCGACAGTCTTCGTGCATCAGTTGAAATTTTTTATTAGCGCTCAGTCAACGCATTCGCTTTAGCGCGCAGAACGGGTTTAAGTAAGTACGACAAAATAGTTTTTTTACCGGTTAACACATCCACTTGCGTGGTCATACCGGGAATAATTGCAAGATTTTTTGCAAACTCAGGATCATGCGCCACAGCGCGCACTAGGTAATAGGTGTTATCGCGCTCATCAGTAATAGTGTCAGCACTGATGTGCTGCAAGGTCGCTGACATGCCGCCATAAATCGCGTAATCATAAGCATGGAACTTAATCGTAACGGGCAACCCTGGACGTAAAAAAGCAATGTCTGACGGCGCGATTTTGCCTTCAATCACCAGCTCGCTCCCCTCTGGCACAATTTCCAATACCGCGTTACCGGGCTGCACGACAGCGCCAATCGTATTGAACAATATGCGCTGAACCGTGCCATTGACCGGTGAGCGAATCTCTGCAAACTTAACGCGATCGGCAAGGCCGTCGACGCTTTTTTCTAGGCTGTTTAGCAATGAAGATGCTTCACTGAGCTCAGATTGCCATTGGTTACGCGCCGCCAGTTGGACTTCTTCAATGCGCCCCTGCGCTTCCTGAATACTGGCTTTGATTTGTCGAGCCCGCGCAGCAGCTTGATTGAGCTCACCACGTGCAGCGGCGGTGTCACGTTGCAAGCGTAAAATCTCAACTTCAGAAACAGCCCCCGACTGCAGTAGCGGTTTAGTCACTTGCAGCTCTTGGTTGGACATATTAAAGGCTTGCTGCGCAGCGCTAACTCGTGCTTGCGCTTCGCTGAGTTCTTGTTGCCGCTGACTCAGTTGCTCGCGGGCGATGCTCAGGCGCTGCTCAACTTCACGCAGTGCACTGCTGTAGTAACTTTGCTCTTGGTTCAGTACTTGCAACTGCTCAGCTGTTAGTCCATCTAGCACATCGGGCTGATAGTTGTGCTGATTAATTAAGGCTTTAAGGCGCTCAACTTTGGCACGCAATGCAAAGGCGCGCACGCTGTTTTCTTGGTAGTTAGCAACAAAACGGGTCGGATCAATGCGCACCAACACATCACCTTCTTTAACATAAGCCCCCTCTTTGACAAACAGCTCTTGCACAACACCGCCATCAACCGACTGAATCACTTGCAACTGGCGCGACGGAATCACTTTGCCTTCACCACGAGTGACCTCATCAACTGAAGCAAATCCAGCCCAAACCACAAGGCCAATAAACACTAAGGCGATGACATACAGTAATGCACGGGCTTTAAGCACTTGCTGTTGTTTTAGTGCAAAACTGGCATCCGTTTCCCAATGCCCAGCATTATTGTGAAAGCTTGCGAACAAAGGCTTGAATACGCGATCAATAAAACGCAAGCCCTGACGATTAACCGCCGTTAGCCCTTGCAGCTGCTCAAAAGCACGCTGCTCGGCACTTTTATCGATTGGCTGCTGCTCGCTCATGCACTCACCTTTTGTATTGAGCCTTCTGCCAATGCTTTGAGCACGGTGTCTTTGCGACCATCTGCGACCAGCTGCCCATTATCGAGCACCATTAAACGTTCCACCAAACTCAGCAAGCTGGTTTTATGGGTAATCAGTAGCAATGTTTTTTCACGGCTTAAAGTCTCAATCGACTGACACAAATGCTGCTCAAGCATGCTATCCATGGCACTGGAAGGCTCATCGAGCAGCATGATATTGCCTTCTCGTACAAAGGCACGTGCCGCAGCAATCGCTTGGCGCTGACCACCCGATAAGCGGCTGCCATTTTCACCCACGGGCATGCTTAATCCATCGGCATGACTGCCGACTAAAGGTGCTAAGCCTGCTAACTCAACAGCTTTTAACACCTGCTGACTGCTGGGCTGTAGCATGCCCAACACAATATTTTCATAAACAGTGCCACTGAGCAGTTGTGGCTCTTGCGGGATGTAACTGATCTGGCGACGCAGCTCCGCAGGATCGATTTGCTCAATATGCACGCCATCAATTAGCACTTGACCCTCGGTCGGCTGGTACAGACCCAAAATCAATTTTTCAATGGTACTTTTACCCGAGCCGACACGGCCTAAGATGGCGACAGACTCGCCGGCTTTAATTTTAAATGAAAGATTTTTAACCGCACTGCGCTCTTCATTGGGATAACTGAACGACACATTTTTAAACTCAATATCGCCCCTTATCTGTGCACGACTGACAAACTGCTTGCCGGCAGGACGTTCCTGCTCGTTTTTCATCATTTCTTCAAGTGATGTCAGCGAAGTAGCGGCTTGGTAATACTGAGTCAATAATGAGGCGGCTTGGGAAATTGGCGCCATGGCACGTGATGACAACATATAACTAGCGATCAATGCACCTTGCGACATCTCGCCTGCAACAACCAAATACACACCCAAAATAATCATTGCCACAGCAACCAACTGTTGTATCCATGCAGCACTCATTCCCACTGAAGCACCCAGCAAGCGCATTTGACTTGAGCAGCCGGAGAGAAAACTTGTCGTTTGCTCCCAACTGCGCTGCATGCGCTGCGTTGCATTAAAGCTTTTAATGGTTTCATTAGCGCTCAAGCTTTCAATCAATCCGGAATTACGTTGCGCACTGGCCTGACCGATTGCTTCTGACATCACTTGCATTTTCGACTGCACAGACAAGGCATAAAGGATAATAAGCACGGCGCCGACCAGAACTGGAATCACCATATACCAAGAAATCAGGCCGATAATCAGCGCAAAGAGTAAGAAAAACGGCAAATCAATCAACGCGGTAATGGTCATTGAACCAATAAAGCTGCGCACGCTTTCAAAAGACTGCACATTGGCGGCAAATGAACCTATAGATGTAGGCGCATATTTAAGACGCCCGCCTAAAATGCGCTCCATCACATAGGCTGACAGCTGTAAATCGGCACGATTATCCGCCAATTCAACAAACCAACTGCGCAGCAACTTGAGCAGTAAATCGGCACAAATAATAATGCCTACGCCCAACGCTAGAACCCACAAGGTATCAATTGCTTTATTAGGCACAACACGGTCATACACATTCATGACAAACAGTGGCATGGCTAAAGCAAACAGGTTGATAAAAATGGCCGCAATTAACACATCTCGATAGACGCGGCGATTTTGCAAGATCACGCTCCAAAACCAATGCCCTTGACGCAAAGTTGCAGCGCTCGGCCGCGTGCTAGGCTCGGGTTTGAATTGAGCTCGACAGTAAATGACAATACCGCTGTAAACCTCTACAAGCTGCTCAAGAGCAAGCTCCGTTGGCTGCATCGACAGTTCAGGAAAGACCACAACAGCACGTTTTGTGTCTGTGTTAAGGGTTTGTAAAATACAGGCTTTGTTGTCTTTTAAAAGCAAAACACAAGGTAACAAGACCGTATTAATTTTAGCCAGCGCTTGCTGCTGCAAGTGACTGGTAAAACCAATACGCGCCGCCGCACGAGAAAATAATGATGGCGTAACAGCTCCGTTCACTAAGGGTAAACCTTCAGTGATCGCCGCATAGGTGGTCGTTACACCATGGTTCTTAGCGAACCATAAAATGCATGCACTTAAAGGGTCTTGAGTGAGGTTATTCATGCACAATCTCAGTGAGAGACCTGTACACACTCAATTTCGCATGAGTGTGTACAGGTTAATTTCAGCTATCAGTCACGTTTTACAGTTAAGGTCACACGGCGGTTTTCCGCACGGCCTTGCGCTGTATTATTACTAGCAACAGGCTGAGTGGAGGCCACCCCTTGCGCAGAAATAATGGCGCTGTTGACACCGTTAGCAATCAAGAAATCACGTACTGCAATGGCGCGATCCAATGACAACTGGCGATTCAGGGCTTCGGAACCGGTGTTATCGGTATGACCTACAATCTGTATTTCACGCAGTTTGCCGTTGTTTTTTACCAGTTCGACAAAACGCGTCAGGCTGGCAATTGCACCACTTTTAATCGCCGCAGAGCCGGTATCAAAGAGTGTGTCAGCGTTTAAATCCATCACCTGTACCGGTGATGCGCTGTTGAAGTAACGGTTTACATCCCAGTTGGTTGTGCCATAGGTTGAGCAATACTCGCGCGCATCATCCACTCGTGAGTCTGCTTTGATATCGCTCAGGCTTGGGATTTTATCTGCAGAGACTGCAAGCGTATTAAGCAACTGCCCCATGCTTTGCAAGGTGCGTGCATTGGCAGCGATCAGGTCATAGTGACCATGGGCATAAGCGCGCTGCGCCTGGAAAGCTTCGTTTTCTGAGTCCAATACGTCCAGTAATGAACGACGGCCAATCTCAAACTGCTCACGGTAAGCATTGACAACTTTGACAGAGCCATCACGGTGACTTTTCAGTGCATTTTGCTTGATCGTTAAGTTGCCGATATCGCTGTGGGCAATCGATGCGGTTTGGCGCAAATCAACACAGGCTTTATTGCGTAAATCTTCGGCTTGATTAATACGCTGATACGCAGCACGCTCTGCTGCGCGATCACTACCGCCGCGGTAGAGGTTATATTTAACGCGGATTTCAACAATACTCTCGTCACCATAGCGGCTGCCTCGTGAAGAGCCACTGATTGTGCGATTATCAAAACCGTTGTTATTTTTATATGCGCCATGGCTGGCACCAAATTCAAAGGTTGGGTAGCGCTGTGATTTAGCTTCTTTGAGCGCCGACTCAGTCACATCAATATTTTCAAAAGCCGCATGCAAACTAGGATTATTGGCATACCCTTGATCAAGTACCGTTTGAATATCGTCTGGTGCAGCAAACTGCCCTGTGGCCACTTCAGCCATATCTTCTGCTGGTAAACGACCGACTAAACGCTGAAAACGTGCACTAACGGTTTGCAAGTTGGCAATTTCAGTCAGCAGGTTTGATTCAGCCAATGATAAACGGCCGTTAATTTGCAGCAAGTCGGCGTTATTACTTACCCCACGCTGAGCACGCTGACTGATTTGTTCTTGTACACGACGGTGATTATCTAAGTTGACTTGCGCTAAACGCACCATTTCACGGTAGCGCAGCACATCTAAATAAGCCGCTGTTACCTCCAGTGATTTGTTTTCAGCTTCGTCAAGCAACTCGTAATAACGCATGCGACTGGTGTGCTCAGCTTTGGCAACTTTATTGCGCACACGAAAACCATCAAACAAGATTTGTGTTAAAGAAATTTCAGCGTAATTGCGCGAATACCAGCTACGGTTATCATGCTGACGATTAGCCTGTCCAACAGACCCTTGAGCATCAACTGTTGGTAAATAGCCGCCAAACGCTTCACGACGATCATAGGTTGCCGCGTTAAAGGCATGTAATTTAGCTTGGATTTCAGGCTGATAGTCCATAGCTTCTTTAACAACAGCGGCTAGCGTATCTTGTTCGGCCTGCGCACTCATAGCAGCCACACCCAAGCAAACTGCTAAAGCAATTTTTTTAAACGATGAAATTGATTGCATACATTTCCCTAAGTTTTCAAATACGCTCAACAATGAGCAAATTTCGACTGAGCAGCTCGTCAGAGCCCTACTGAAGACAACTCTAGTGCAGATCAAAAACTCGCAAAGATACACATCAAGCAGCAAACATGAAGAGCGATACACCGCCATGCGCTGCTTTACTGCATAGAGCACAAATAGAGCCGCACCAAAAACAATCTAGAAATGATAACTGGATCAAATTAAAATAAAATCACCAAAGAGCAACTTAAGGTTGCTTAAATTGCAACAATAGCCGCTCAAACAAACAAGAGAAAAAAGAGGGTGCACTGTATGGAGAATAAAACGAGGCTTAGGAAAGGCTGCACTGCTTAATTATTGAACAAAATCCTGTTTTCCAGCGGCTAAACCATGCGTTTTTTCATTCTGTCACTGAAAAAATCCTAAAACCGAGTGATTTTAGAAACTTGATACAAGCAGGCCACACTGCTTGCACTGAGCCGTGCGAGA
>JAAXZZ010000077.1 GCA_012719655.1 Gammaproteobacteria bacterium
CACTTCACCTACAGGCTTGATGCGTTGTGCAATTTCTTCATCAGTCATAGCCTGTGCGCTGGCTGCCCATAAGGCTAAAACCGTTGCTTGAGCCAGCAGAATTTTTTTAATCAGGTTCACGGTACACCCTCTGTTATCGTTACAATTCATTCTCGCCTGCGATCTTTAGCGATCTGCGCACAGTATAACCACTCCCTGTCCTCAGGCAAACAGCACAACATGTCGCAGCACGATTTTTCTGTATTAATATGACGAATATTCGCGTACTACGCGCTTTACATTGCAAAACAGCTGATAAGAAATGGTTTGCGCACGCGCAGCCACCTCATCAACCGATACCATGCGGCCCCATAATTCGACATCACTACCAACGCTGGCAGCCGGCAAATCGGTTAAATCAACGGCCAGCATATCCATCGAAACGCGGCCAATCAACTGAGTAACACAACCACCCACCGCCACTGGCGTGCCTGTTGGCGCATGGCGTGGGTAACCATCAGCGTAGCCCAGCGCCACAATTCCCACTCGGGTTGGTCGTTGGGTGACAAACTGCGCACCATAGCCTACCGGCTCTCCTGGCGGTAACACACGCACCGCAATAATTTTCGATACTAAACTCATCACTGGCAAAAACTGCTGCTCACTCGTGACCACCGGCTGACTGCCGTATAAAATAATTCCAGGTCGCGACCAATCGCTGCGAAGCTGCGGCCAAGCCACTAAGGCTGGCGAATTGCATAGGCTAATAGGCGCTGCAATGCCTGCTGTAGCGGTTTGAAACAAGTGGTACTGCTCCTCGGTACGCAAGCAATCAGGCTCGTCAGCACGCGCAAAGTGACTCATCAAAACGATCGAGGCGACATTGTTACTGCTGTGTAAACGTTGCCAAGCAGCACGATATTCATGGGCAAAAAAACCAACACGGTGCATTCCTGAGTCCATTTTCAACCACACCGTTAACGGTCGAGCTAAATGGGCTTGTTCGATTATTGCCAATTGCCACTGTGCATGTACCACGCACCACAAATCATTCGCGGCAATCAGCGCCAACTCATCAGCATTAAAAAAACCTTCAAGCAACACAATCGGCTGGGTAATGCCTGCCTGACGCAACTCAAGCGCCTCCTCTAAGCAGGCCACGGCAAAGCCATCGGCTAAATCGACTAATGCCTTAGCACACGCCACGGCGCCATGGCCATAGGCATCCGCTTTAACCACAGCCAAGGTTTTATCGGCACTGAGTTGTTTGGCGACTCGATAGTTATACCGCAATGCTTGCAAATCAATTAACGCGCGCGCTGGACGCATGACCTATTACTCTTTTAAAAAACCATTGACGCAAAATCTGTAGATTCTGCCCCATATACCACCGCGTTACACCAGAGCAGCAACACTCTAAAATACATTAAGCGTAACGAAACACATCAAAGCCTTCAGTACTGATTTGCGGCGTTTTTTGACTGATCAGATCAGCCAAATAACTCGCAGAACCGCACGACATGGTCCAGCCTAAAGTGCCGTGCCCCGTGTTTAAAAACAAATTGCGGTACGCTGTTTTACCCACGATAGGCGTGCCATCTGGCGTTGCTGGGCGTAACCCTGTCCAAAACTGCGCCTGACTGAGATCGCCAGCCTCGGGATACAGCATGTTGGTCACATATTCCAGTGTTTCACGACGACGTGGATTGAGCTCAAGATTAAAACCACCAATCTCGGCCATGCCGGCAATACGCATGCGTTGCTCAAAGCGCGTAATCGCTACTTTATAGCTCTCATCAAGAATAGTGGACTGCGGCGCCTTGCTCGGTTCAGTAATTGGCACAGTCAACGAGTAACCTTTTAAAGGGTAGACAGGTATTTTAATCCCCAGTGGCGCCAGCATATTCGTGGAGTAACTACCCAGCGCCATCACATAATAATCCGCACGCTCCAATTGCCCATCAACCTGCACGCCAGTAATTTGATCAGCACTGCTTTGCAAATGATGAACCGTGCTACCAAAGCGAAACTCAACACCAAGCCCTTCAGCCATGCGCGCTAAATTGCGAGTAAACATATTGCAGTCACCCGTTTGATCGTTCGGCAAATGCAAGGCTCCCACCAATGTATCGGCAACTGCCGCCAAAGCAGGCTCTACGCTAGCAATGTCCGCTGACTCCAAAAGCAAATACGGCACGCCACTGCGCTCTAGCACGGCAATGTCTCGGGCAGCGTGGTCAAACTGCTGCTGGGTACGAAACAATTGTGTCGTACCCTTTTGCAAACCTTCATACTCAATGCCAGTGTCTAGGCGCAACGCATCGAGGCAATCACGGCTGTATTCCGCCATGCGTACCATGCGTTCTTTATTCACAGCATAAGGCGCGGCGCGACAATTGCGCAGCATTTGCAACATCCAGCTGTACTGACGCGGATCAGTTGTAAAACGCAAGGAAAAAGGCGAATGACGCTGCAATAACCATTTTAGTGCTTTCAGTGGAATCCCTGGCGCCGCCCAAGGTGAAGCAATACCCGGCGATACCTGCCCCGCATTGGCAAAACTGGTTTCTTCAGCCACATTAGGCTGCCGATCAATCACCACGACCTCATAACCTTGTCGCGCTAAATAATAGGCCGTTGTCACTCCTACTACGCCTGCACCTAACACTAGAACCCGCATATTGCCCCCACTGGTGGCTGTTTGATTAGTTTTGTGTCATTGACAAATAACCCAGCATTACACTGCACTAGCTTTTAACAAAGCAGGCGGGGTGAGTGCCTGACCGTGCCAACTAAAGGCTGTCGGCCACAACTGCTGAGCAATGTGTGCCTGCTGCCATAACTCTGCAAAGGAAAGCTGCGCCACAGGATGTTGCACCTGCCCGGCCAATAAGGCGAGCGGCCATAGCACAAAAGCATTTTTTAAGATTTCTGCACGCGGCAAGGTAATACTGCCATACACACCGGTCTGCTGACCGTAGAGCAACACATCAATATCCAGCGGCAGACCTTTACGCGGCAATGCATAACGACCATTACGTGCCTCAATCTGTTTGAGCTGTTGATCCAATTCTTGCAGCGGCATACTGGTTTTAACCTGCACCACCATATTCAAGAAACAATCACTGCGTATGCCAACCGGCTCGCTTTCAAACACCGGCGAGCAGTTCAACTCACCAAACAACTCATGCAACGCATCAAGCCCTGCACACAAATGTGCTTCCCGCTCAATGTTACTGCCTAAACCTAAATACACATCAATTAACGGCATCCGCGTTCAATCTCCACACCCACCCCGCGCGCGCTGGCAACAGCTCCAGGTTTAGTGATTTTTAAACGCAGCCAAGGAATATTAAACTCAGCCATCAACACAACGGCCAAACGCTCAGCAAAAGTTTCGACCAGCTCAAAGTGGCTGTTTTGTGCAAAGTCATGAATTTTTTCTGACACAGCAGCGTAATCTAACGCCAAATGCAATGCATCATCTGCAGCACAAGGGCGGTTATCCCAACCCATTTGCACATCCACCAATAGATTTTGGCGAATCGTGCGCTCCCAGTCGTAGGCACCAATAACAGTGTCCACTTCTAGACTTTCGATAAATACCGTGTCCACTTTGCTCCTGCCTCGTTAGAATCAAGACTCGCTGGCCTTGGATCATGCAAATGTTTGAGTTATTACTGGTGTGCGCTTATCTGCTTGGCTCGCTGTCATTTGCCATCATATTGAGCCGTTATTACGGCAACAGCGATCCACGCTCGCAAGGTTCTGGCAATCCCGGCGCCACCAATATGTTGCGGGTTGCTGGTAAACGTCTAGCTATTCTGACCCTGCTTGGCGATCTGAGCAAAGGTTTACTGCCAATTTTATTCGCCAGCTACCTAGGTTTAAGCAAACAGCAGCAAGCTTGGATTGGCTTAGCTGCCGTCATTGGTCATCTTTACCCGCTGTATTTTAATTTTCGCGGCGGCAAAGGTGTAGCCACTACAGCGGGCATGTTGATTGGTTTATATCCCCCAGCGGCACTCTTAGCAGTGGCGGTGTGGCTACTCACCTTCAGCCTTACCCGTATCAGTTCACTGGCTGCATTAGCCAGCGTGCCGTTATCTTTACCACTCTTGGCTTGGCAGCAACCGCACGCTTTACTCCCCGTTAGCGTGCTCAGCTTACTCTTAGTCTGGCGTCACCGCCGCAATCTAAAAGATTTGTTGGCGGGTAATGAACGCCGTTTTAAAGAATAGACTTTAGACCAGCGCCGGCAGTTCTTCCATGGGCCAGCGGGCACGCGCAGTGATCGCATCACCCTCTTTTTGCCCCGCCAGTAAACGCTGACAACCAGCATAGGCGATCATTGCGCCATTATCTGTACAAAATTCTGGCCGCGCATAAAACACTTGCCCTTGACGTTGCGCCAGCATACGTTCCAGCGAACGACGCAAGGCTTGGTTGGCACTTACCCCGCCAGCGATCACTAAGGTTGTTAAATTTTCTTGCTCAAGGGCGCGTTGACACTTAATTGTCAGCGTTGCCACAACAGAGAACTGAAAAGCATGGGCCAAATCGGCGCGGGTTTGCTCACTGTCATCACCTGCCGCCACGCATTTCTGCCAAGCCGTCAGCGTCGCTGTTTTTAAGCCACTGAAACTAAACAGCAGGCCAGGACGATCAGTCATTGGCTTAGGCAGCACAAAACGCCCTGCCTGCCCTTGCTCAGCCAAACGCGCAATCTCTGGGCCACCTGGGTATTTCAGCCCCATTAACTTTGCTGTTTTATCAAAGGCTTCACCGGCGGCGTCATCAATGGACTCACCCAACAAACGGTATTGCCCAATACCATCGACACGCACCAACTGAGTGTGGCCTCCAGAAACCAAGAGCGCGACAAAAGGAAATTGTGGCGGATTGTCTTCCAGCATTGGCGCCAATAAATGGCCTTCCATATGGTGCACGCCAATCGACGGGATATCCCAAGCAAAGGCTAAAGCTTGCGCACAAGATGCCCCAACCAACAGCGCACCAACCAGGCCTGGACCTGCAGTGTAGGCAATTGCGTCAATGTCACTTGGCTTACATTGCGCATCAGCCAGCACTCGCTCAATCAGCGGCAGCATGCGTTTGATATGATCGCGCGACGCCAATTCAGGCACTACGCCGCCATACAAGCGATGCAGTTCAATTTGACTAAACAATGCATCAGCCAACAAACCGCGCTCACTGTCGTATAAGGCCACGCCTGTTTCATCGCACGATGTTTCTAAACCCAAGACCAGCATTAATCTGCCCATCCAACTTTACAATAAAAGAATATGCACGCATCATAAGCCCCTTAGTTGCGTTGTTCTATGCTTTTATTAGCAACACCTTTGCTTTTACTAAAAAAAGCAGGTAATATCCGCAACCCTTGAAAACCGATATGTATTTTTTGGATGCATATCAAACCACCCGGTCATTGATGAAGGTACGAATCGGATGCCAACTGTCAAACTTAAAGACAACGAACCATTTGACGTTGCTCTGCGTCGCTTCAAGCGCTCCTGCGAAAAAGCCGGTGTTCTTGCTGATGTACGCAGTCGCGAATTTTATGAAAAGCCTACTGCTGAGCGTAAGCGTAAAGCCGCCGCTGCAGTAAAGCGTCATGCAAAAAAAGTTCAGCGCGAACAACGTCGCCACGAACGCCTGTACTAAGTTAAACAGGTTTAGTGCATAACAAAGCCCGGATTAGTCCGGGTTTTGTCGTTTAACATCAATCATTCCAACATCCTAGTGACTTGTTAAACTATCCGTTACATAACACCTAGATTCCTACACTCAAACACGCCACGTGCCCTGCCGCTAAATTGCATGGCAATGCGATAAAACTTGCAGCACTGTTAAAGGTCATATTGACAGTTGCTTTGCAACACAGTCGCCGGCACATGTCTACCGCGCTAGATGATCACTGTCTTTTTGGGGTTCCATGGCCGGATTAATTGCGCAAGGCTTTATTGATGATTTATTGAACCGCACCGACATTGTCGAGGTGGTCAGTTCGCGTGTGCAATTAAAAAAGTCCGGGAAGAATTACACTGCTTGCTGTCCTTTTCACCAAGAGAAAACGCCCTCTTTTAGCGTCAACCATGAAAAACAGTTTTATTATTGTTTTGGCTGCGGCGCAGGCGGGAACGCCCTTGGCTTTATTATGGACCATGATCACCTTGATTTCCCCGCCGCCATCGAAGAATTGGCGAAACGCGCAGGCGTTGAAGTCGAGCGCGAAGCCAGCAACACGCCACAAAAACCGCGGCAAGCGGTTGATTCACCACTGTATGCATTACTAACGGCAGCGAGTGATTATTACCGTAACGCGCTAAAAAGCCACCCGCAACGTGATGCGGCGGTAAATTACCTAAAAAAACGCGGCGTCTCTGGCGTGATTGCCCGCGATTTTGCCTTGGGTTTCGCTCCACCTGGTTGGGATAATCTAAGCAAACATCTAGGCGGCGACAGCCTGCAACAAAAAGCGCTGATCGAAGCGGGTTTACTGGTTGAAAACGCTGAAAACCAACGCCGTTACGACCGCTTTCGTGATCGAATCATTTTCCCAATCCATGACTCACGCGGGCGCATTATCGGTTTTGGTGGACGTGTCCTTGGTGACGACAAACCCAAGTATTTAAACTCACCGGAAACGCCTGTCTTCCACAAAGGCCAAGAGCTATACGGATTGTATGAGG
>JAAXZZ010000078.1 GCA_012719655.1 Gammaproteobacteria bacterium
ATCCTTGTGTGCAGTCGGTGTCGCGCATTTACCGTTACTACAAAGGCAATGATTACCAGACCATTGTGATGGGGGCGAGTTTTCGCAACATCGGACAAATTGAGCAACTGGCCGGCTGCGATCGCCTAACGATCAGCCCTGAGCTGCTAGAACAATTGAGCAATGAGACTGCGCCACTGGAGCGTAAATTACACAACAGTGGGCAAAGTGAAGGCCGTGCCTTTGTCGATGAGCAGAGCTTCCGTTGGGCGCATAATGAAGATGCAATGGCCAGCGAAAAACTGGCTGAAGGCATTCGTGCTTTTGCCCGCGATCAAGAGAAACTAGAGCAACTGTTTCGTTAAGCACTAGGATTGTTGCGGGCCGGCGGCCCGCGCTCCCAACAGTAAAATTACGTATTGCTACTTTCTAAAGCGCTGACCAAATCACGAAAGGCATCACGATTGGACTCATTTAGACTCATCAAAATGTGGTGTGCTTCTAACACGCGCTCTTTGACCACCGCTTCTGTCTGATCCTGCTCAGGCAAGTCATCCAAACATTCAGGGCACGGTGCCGGCGTGTGCACCACATTAAACACTTGGTTAAAGCCCATTGAGTCAAGTACACGGCTGACATCAGGGTTGGTACTGGCCAAAGTCGGCAACATGCCAAATTTGCGTTTAGATAAAATCGATAGTTTAGCCAGCAAGCCTAACGTCGTGCTGTCGATACTGATCACCTCGGTCAAATCAATGACAATTGACTTAAACGCATTGGTTTTCAGAATTTTTTCTATCGTCTCATTAAGTGCCGAACAAAACGTTAGGCGCACATCGCCCACACACTTTAAAACAAAGGTTTCGTTGTATTGCGCACACTGAATTTTACCATCACTCATGCAAGATTCCTGCTCAGCACCAGCATGGCGATATCATCGGGCATATTGCTGCAGTTAGCTAGCCCTAGGCGCTCAACGATACCAGCATACTGGCCTTGCGCAGCGCTGATTAGTTTTGGTAGAGCCGCTTCTTTGGTAATCAGGTACTTTTCTGGTAGCAGTTCTAAGGCGCCATCAGAAAATAAGCTGAGACTGAAAGCTGCAGGTAAAGGCATTTGCTCGCTGCTGTAGGTGGAATGCTCAAACAGCCCAACCGGCTGGCCTTTACCGCGTAAAAACTCAGCACGCCCTGCACTGTACAGCACTGGTGAAGGCAGATGCCCAGCCACACTCCAGTGCAGCACATTTTGCTTGGTATCGATCATGGCGCAGATCAGCGTCACATGTCGGTCGGCGTTATAGGTAAGCAAACGCTGGTTAAGATAACTCAGTACGGTGGCCGGCGTCAGTGAGTGATCGGGGTGAACGGCATGCGCACCAAAGATAAACTCTCGCACAGTATTTTTCACCAACATGCTGATCAGCGCGGATGCCGTGCCATGCCCAGACACATCGGCTAAATATAAAAACAGGCGACCATCGGGTAGAACACAATAGTCCAGCGAGTCACCGGTCAAATACAATGCCGGAACCACACAATGCTCGAATGTGATGCCTTGAGCTTGCCAAGGTGTGCTTGGTCGTATCAGTTGTTGCAGCTGCTGGCCAGCACGCTGATCTTCCAGCAGTAAAGTGTGCTGTTTTTGCAAAAAAAGCAGCTCCTTAGAGGCAGTCATGGGACTGATCTGTTGCGAAGTTGAATGCATTACTTATCAATCGTAATAGAGTGTCTAGGCGCAAAAGGTACTCTCATCGCTAGTGTGATTCAAGGGCTGTCTGTTACGGCGGCATCCGGCCAGCAAAAGGTGCGCAGCGCTTGCGTTCTGTCATGCCTGTAAAACCGCTGCTAGTGAATAAACGGCTAGAGTTATTTCTTCTGATGCGTAACCTTGTTAGACCGATTTACCATAAAAACCACTGGCAGCCTCACACTATTGAGTCAGAGTGAAATCGCTTGCTTTACATTTCGAGCGGTATCAGTGATGTTAAGCATTGTTACAACAGATGCGCTTATACCTGCATCGAATAGGCCAAGCAACTGGAGCCACAGCATGAACTACTACAACGAAAAACGCGATTTTATTCGCATGCGTGTTGAAACCACAATAACAGTTGAATACGAAGGCAAAACATTCGATGCCATCTGTATCGACCTGTCGAGCACAGGCATGCAAATCGAAACAGATGCTTCTTTAGCGCTCAGTCAAGGCCAGTCGTTGCGTGTTTATATTCCCTCTTCGCACCCAGAACTGACCGGCCTGCAAGCTGACACGCAGATACAACGCTTAGAAAAGCTCGATAATGGCCGGCTCTCCATTGGTTTGGCCATTATCGCTATGCAGTAAAAGCGGCTGATTAAAAATCATCGACTACGTTGCCATCCATGACGCGGAACTCGCGGTTCTGCAAATAGGCATTACGAATAAAACGGTATCGATCACCGTGAATTAAGCGTTCCGCGGATAATAGTTTTGCTCGCGTATCAACAATGTTTAAAGCAAACACAGTGTTACGTACAGGAACATCATTCACATAACGGTTATAGCCAACATAACTGTCTGGATACAGTGCAAAAGCGTCACGTACAGTGCTTGGTCCTAAGAACGGCAACACCACATAAGGTCCACTTTTGACTCCCCAAGCGCCTAAGGTCTGACCAAAGTCTTCATCGCTACGCTGCAGGCCCATCTTCGTTGCAACATCAAAAAAGCCCAGCACCCCGAACGTGCTATTAAACATAAAGCGTGCGGTATCAACCCCAGCATCATGCAGCTTCAATTGCAGCACGTTATTAGCCAGATTCTTCACCTCACCGACATTACGAAAGACGTTGTGAATACCATCTTCAAGCACATCAGGTGTGATTTTTTGATAACCCTTGGCAATAGGTTTTAAAGCCCAGCGGTCGACTGCATCATTAAAACGGAAAATTGCACGGTTAGTATTTTCCCAAGGATCTTCATTCTCACCAAACTCTTCCCAACCGTCATCGTAATCATCAGCATCTGCGGCTACCGCTGTATGTGCAAGGCTCAAGCACCCAGCCATCAGCAATGTGCTGAGCATGCAGCGCATAGACGTATTAAAAAAATGCTGCATAGTACTCTCCAATCTTGTTAGTTAAAAACACAGTAAGTGTGCCGATGCGGCGCAGCCGTATAGATCTTGCGCAACACCAACACAGTCTTTACTGATCAGCAAAACGCCAGCCTGTACCGTCTTTGCCATCTTCTAAAACAATGCCCAAAGCGGTCAACTGATCACGAATACGATCGGACTCGGCCCATTCTTTATTTTGCCGTGCGGCCAAACGTGCGGCGATCAAGGCTTCAATCTGCGCCGTATCAACACGCTTTTCTGCGCCGGCTTGTAAAAAGTCATTGGGCTCAAGCTGTAAAATACCCAGCACCGCGGCTAACTCTTTCATTCGCGCCGCTAAACCAGCAGCGGCTGCTGGATCCTGTGGATGCAGACGATTGACTTCACGGGCCATCTCAAACAGCACAGAACAGGCTTCAGGTGCGTTAAAGTCATCGTCCATCGCTTTGGTAAAGCGCTCAACAAAGACTTCGCCGCCCGTCGCCGCAACAGTTTCTAGGCCTTTTAGGGTCTGATAAAAACGCTCAAGTGCGGATTTCGCTTCACGCAAGTTATCTTCAGAATAGTTAATGGGGCTGCGGTAATGGCTCGACACCAATAAGTAACGCACCACTTCGGGATTTTATTTTTATAATACATCACGGATGGTAAAAAAATTACCCAAGGATTTGGACATCTTCTCGCCATCCACACGCACCGCTCCAGCATGCATCCAAGTGCTGGCGTATTGCTTACCCGTGGCCGCTTCACTTTGGGCGATTTCGTTTTCATGGTGTGGGAAGACTAAGTCTGGGCCGCCGCCATGAATATCAAAACTGTCGCCTAAGCAGCAGGTCGACATCACTGAGCATTCAATATGCCAGCCTGGGCGACCTGCACCCCAAGGTGACTGCCAGCTCGGCTCGCCTGGTTTAGCGGCTTTCCACAGGACAAAATCCAAAGGATCTTCTTTGGCTTCATCGACTTCAATACGCGCACCGATTTTTAAATCATTGATATTACGACGCGATAATTTGCCATAGCCTGCAAACTTAGCCACGCGGTAATACACATCACCGTTAGTCGCCGCATACGCAAACCCTTTATCAATCAAGGTTTGAATCATCTTAAACATGCCATCAATATGATCGGTGGCACGTGGCTCTTGGTCTGGACGCAGCACATTTAAACGTGCTTCATCTTCATGCATGGCGGCAATCATACGCTCAACCAACTGCTCAAACGGCTCGTTGTTCTCTTGCGCACGACGAATGATTTTGTCGTCAATGTCGGTGATATTGCGCACATAAGTCACTTCGTAGCCGCGCTGACGTAGCCAGCGCGTGACCACATCAAAGGCCACCATGACGCGAGCGTGACCAATATGGCAATAGTCATACACGGTCATGCCGCAGACGTACATGCGTACATGTTTGCCTTGCAGCGGCCGCAGCGGCTCTTTGCATTTAGTCAGGGTGTTGTAAATCATTAAGCTCATGCTTGCCCCCACGAATCACGCAACGTCACAGTACGGTTAAATACAAGTGCTTCGGGTTTGCTATCCACGCTGTCTAAGCAGAAGTAACCTTCACGCTCGAACTGGAAACTGTCGCCCACTTGTGCTTGCAGTAAGGATGGCTCTGCGCGGCAGCCTTTTAACACCACCAACGACTCAGGGTTGACGTTTTGCAAAAATGATTCGCTGGCTTCGCCGTCATCACCTTTATCGGGATTGGGTGTGCTAAACAGACGGTCATACAAACGCACTTCACACTCAACGCTTTGTGCAGCGGGCACCCAGTGAATGACGCCTTTAACTTTACGTCCTTCTGGGTTTTTGCCCAAGGTGTCTGGGTCGTAGGAGCAACGCAGTTCAATTACATTACCATCGGCATCGCGGATCGCTTCGTCAGCGCGAATCACATAACTGCCACGCAAACGCACTTCGCCACCGGGCACTAAACGCTTATAGCCTTTGGGTGGGTTTTCTTCATAATCACTGGCATCAATGTAAATCTCACGTTCGAACGGCAACTCGCGCATTCCCATATCACGCTTGGGATGGCGCGGCAGTTGCAAGGTTAATGTGTGCTCTGCGGGGTAGTTGGTAATCACCACTTTGATGGGTTTTAACACGCACATGGCACGACTGGCGTTGTTGTCGAGGTCTTCACGGATGCAGAACTCCAGCATGCTTAAATCCACCACCCCGCCCGCACGACTGACACCAATCATGTCGCAGAAATTACGGATTGATGCTGCAGTATAACCGCGGCGGCGAAAGCCGCTAATGGTCGACATGCGTGGATCATCCCAGCCACTGACATAGTTTTCATCGACAAGCTGCTTGAGTTTGCGCTTGCTGGTGACTGTGTAATTAAGGTTAAGCCGAGCAAATTCATACTGGCGCGGCTTAGCAGGAACGGGTAACTGCTCCAAAAACCATTCATACAAAGGCCGGTGATCTTCAAACTCTAAGGTGCAGATCGAGTGAGTAATCTTCTCAATGGCATCGGACTGACCGTGAGTGAAATCATAACTTGGATAAATGCACCACTTGTCACCGGTCTGATGGTGATGGGCATGACGAATACGATACAGAATCGGATCGCGCAAATTCATATTCGGCGACGCCATATCAATTTTTGCCCGCAGCGCACGGCTGCCATCGGGAAACTCACCTGCACGCATACGGGTTAGCAAGTCTAAATTTTCGCTGACACTGCGTTCACGAAACGGGCTGTTCTTACCCGGCTCAGTCAAGCTGCCACGGTATTGGCGCGCTTGCTCAGGTGATAAGTCACACACATAAGCCTTGCCCTGCTCGACTAAATACACCGCCCAAGCGTACAGCTGCTCAAAGTAATCTGAGGCATAACGCACTTCGCCATGCCATTGAAAACCCAGCCAGTTGACATCTGCCTTAATCGCATCAATGTATTCTTGCTCTTCTTTAGCAGGGTTAGTGTCATCAAAGCGCAAGTGACAGACACCACCTAACTCTTTGGCTAAACCAAAGTTTAGACAGATCGATTTAGCGTGACCAATATGCAAATAACCATTAGGTTCAGGCGGAAAACGCGTCACAATACGGCTGTGCTTGCCTGACTGTAAATCGGCTTCAAGAATAGGACGAAGAAAGTTCGCGGCGACATTAACGGAAGAATCAGACGTGCTCATGGGCTCTTAAATACTCATTACTGCCTATTATGGGTAGGCTGGCTTAAATAAAGTGCTTATCATACCCGAACCTGCCAGCTCTCTGACAGGTCTATCACTTTCTTAGCTTCTATGGATCAACTTAATGATTAAATTACACACCAATCACGGCGTGATTACCTTAAAATTGTTTGCTGACAAAGCACCAGAAACCGTCGCTAACTTTATTCAGTATGTTAAAGACGGCCACTATGACAACACCATTTTTCACCGTGTGATCAGCAACTTTATGATCCAGGGCGGTGGTTTTGACAGTGATATGAAACAAAAAAGCACCCGCGAAACAATTAAAAACGAAGCCAACAATGGTCTATCCAATAAAAAAGGCACCATTGCGATGGCGCGCACCATGGAGCCTCATTCAGCTTCAGCACAATTTTTCATTAACGTGAAAGACAATGACTTCCTTGATCACAGCGCACCTACCGTCCAAGGCTGGGGCTACGCTGTGTTCGGCGAAGTGGTGGAAGGTATGGACGTGGTGGATGCCATTAAAAACGTTGCCACCACCAGCAAAGGCGGTCACCAAGACGTACCACGCGACGCGGTTATCATCGAAAAAGCCGAGATCGTCGAGTGATTTTGCTGATTTCTGATCTGCATTTACATGAGGAGCGCCCGGATATCACCGGCGCGTTCCTTGCGTTTCTGCAGCAGCACGCCAAACACGCCCAAGCACTGTATATTTTAGGTGACTTTTTTGAGGTATGGATTGGCGACGATGCCATCAGCCCATTCCAACGCTCCATTGCACAAGCGCTCAGCGCTGTCGCCGCCAGCGGCACACAGATTTATTTAATGCATGGCAATCGTGATTTCTTAATCGGCAATGACTTTTGTAGGTTAGCCGATTGTCAGCTCTTAACTGACCCAAGCGTGGTTCAGCTTGCAGGTGAAGCCGTACTGCTGATGCACGGTGACAGCCTCTGCACCAGTGATAAAAGCTATATTCGTTTACGAAGAGTTCTACGCAACCCTTTGATTCTATTTATATTGCGCAATCTGCCTTTACGTACACGTCAGCGTCTAGCAGGCGATTTGCGGGCAAAAAGCAAAAGCAGCACACGCATGAAAGCCAGCGACATTACCGATGTAAACCCTGAAGAAGTGACACGTGTGATGGCACACCAGCACGTGCGCACGCTGATTCATGGCCATACCCATCGCCCTGCTGTGCACGATCTAGGCAATAAAAAACAGCGCATTGTTCTCGGTGACTGGGACACACAAGGTTGGTATATCCAAGCCAGCGCTACAGAACTCAAGCTGCTAGCACTGCCCTTCAGCGCGCAGGCTTAAGCATCTGTTTGGGTACGCCGCTATGAAATCTAAACACCTCGTCTTCACTCAGAATAGCGTCGCGCTCAACTTCAGCAAAAAACGCCACGCGTTGATCAATGGGCTGCTTAGCGTACCGCTGCGCCAGGTGTAAATACCCTTCAAAGTGACGTGATTCAGATTTTAGTAGTGAAGTATAAAAGCGCCCAAGCTCTTCATCTAAAAACGGAGCCAAGCGATAAAAACGCTCGCAGGAGCGCGCCTCAATAAAAGCCAAAATAATCAAACTATCAATGAGTTTTTCCGGCTCCTGCTTGGCGGCATGTTTATGCAAGCGCTGCGCATAGTTGGATGCGCTGATTTGCCGATAACGTATGCCACGCTTTTTCATAATGGCCGTTACTTGCTCAAAATTCCGTAACTCTTCACGAGCTAAACGAGACAAGTGCTGCAGCAACTCTTCACGCTCGGAATAACGAAACATCAGCGTCAATGCCGTACCTGCAGCTTTCTTTTCACAGTTAGCATGATCAAGCAACAACTCTTCGGGGTGATCCAGCGCACAATCGATCCAGCTCTGGGGCGTTTGGCATTGTAAAAAGGCTTCAACTTCAGGTATTAACATAGATACGTACTGACAAAAATAATGAATAGACCGCATTATACGGTGTGCTCACAGAACAACCAGCTTTGCGCGTTGATAGATATCAATACCCAGCGCCCAACAGAGCTGGCATGATAGTTACAGATCATCTCTATATTCTAAAAACGCGCAGGAGATACACATGCAAGCGATTCGTACCATCTTAGTTGTGATGACCCCAAGCCAACCTGAAGAGCTCGCATTAAAGCGCGCTAAGCTGATTGCCGGAGTAACGCAGTCACGCCTGCATTTGTTGGTCTGCGATAAACGTGGCGAACATGGCAAATACCTTGCCGACACAGCGCAAGCGCTTAAAGAAGATGGTTATGACGTGACGACTCAACAAGCTTGGCATGAGTCATTTCATGAAACCATTATTCAAGCGCAGCAAGCTGAAAGCTGCGGCTTAGTGATTAAACAACACTTCCCAGAAAACCCACTAAAACGCGCGCTACTGACGCCCGAAGACTGGAAACTGCTGCGCTACTGCCCCTGCCCAGTGCTGATTGCTAAAACCAATCGTCCGTGGACTGAAGGCTCTATTCTTGTTGCCGTCGACGTCGGTAACAGTAGTGCAGAGCATAAATCCCTGCATGCCAGCTTAATTAGCAATGCCTACGAAGTGGCCGCCATTGCTAAAGCCACCTTGCATGTTTTGACGGCGCATCCATCACCAATGCTGTCAGCCTCTGACCCAACCTTCCAATTGCGTGAAACCATTGAAGCGCGCTACCGCGAGCAATGCGCCCAGTTTGTTAAAGAATTTGAATTGGATGATGAGCAAATGCACATCAAAGAAGGCCCAGCAGATGTTTTAATCCCTAAAATGGCGAAAGAGCTTGATGCAGTGGTGACTGTAATTGGCACTGTTGCGCGCACAGGCTTATCGGGCGCACTGATCGGCAATACGGCTGAAGTGGTTCTAGATGCCGTTGAAACCGATGTTTTGGTCCTTAAGCCACAAGATGTGATGACGCACTTAGAAACGCAACTTGAGCGCTAGAGCTCAAATTACAGCGCTAAAGCGCTAAAGCGCTACAGCTGCCGCTTGATCAGCTTGCAAACGGCAGCTTCTACCACAAAAACACTGTAGTTATGACCTATTAAAGGTCTGATAAATGGTGTTAGCCCAAGGTCTAACATGCAATTGCCTATGCAAAACCATGAATGCCCCTTAACTTTATGACGCGTGTAGCTTAGAATAAGCGCGCCATTTTAGGCGATCACGTCCAACGCTGAAGCTGTTTTCAAAGCGTAGAGCGTTATCTCTTTAGCGTTTTAGCAGATTTGTACTGATCAAATTCAGTGCTTACTTTTTGTGAAGCACACCTGTAATACTTTGAAAACAGCTTCTGGATAAGCGCCCCTTCCCTGTTTGGGGGCCAATGATGAGGATAAAATACTGTGCTTGAAGCCTACCGCAAACACGTAGCAGAACGCGCTGAACTGGGCATTGTCCCTCAGCCACTGACGAGCGAACAAACCACTGGTTTAGTTGAGCTTTTAAAAAACCCACCTGCTGGTGAAGAAGCGTTCTTGCTGGAGCTGATCACTGATCGCGTTCCTGCAGGTGTTGATGAAGCCGCTTATGTCAAAGCCGCTTTTTTAACTGCTATCGCCAAAGGTGAAGCCACTTCACCACTGATTGATAAAGCACACGCTGTTAAATTGTTAGGCACCATGCAAGGTGGCTACAATATTGAAACATTGGTTGCTCTTTTAGATGACGCCGAGTTAGCGCCTTTAGCTGCTGCTGAGCTCAAGCACACTCTGCTGATGTTTGATGCATTCCATGATGTTGCTGAAAAAGCTAAAGCAGGCAACGCCAACGCTAAAGCTGTTATGCAATCATGGGCTGATGGTGAGTGGTTCAAAGCGCGTCCTGCACTTGAAGAAAAAATCACTTTAAGCGTATTTAAAGTGACCGGCGAAACCAACACTGACGACCTATCACCTGCTCCAGATGCATGGTCACGTCCTGACATCCCATTGCACGCATTAGCGATGCTGAAAATGGAGCGCGATGGTATTAAGCCAGACGTTCCAGGTTCTGTCGGCCCAATCAAGCAAATGGAAGCGCTGAAAGCTAAAGGTTTCCCTGTTGCTTATGTGGGTGATGTTGTAGGTACAGGTTCTTCACGTAAATCAGCCACTAACTCTGTATTGTGGTTCTTTGGTGACGATATTCCGAACGTACCGAACAAGCGCGCAGGCGGTTTCTGCTTTGGTACTAAAATTGCTCCAATCTTCTACAACACCATGGAAGATGCTGGCGCACTGCCAATCGAATTTGATTGCACCAACCTAAACATGGGCGACGTGATTGACGTTTACCCATACAAAGGTGAAGTACGCCGTCACGGTTCTGATGAGCTCGTTACCACTTTTGAACTGAAAACAGACGTTTTGCTTGATGAAGTACGTGCCGGTGGCCGTATTCCATTGATCATTGGTCGCGGTTTGACTGAAAAAGCACGTGCTGAACTCGGCATGGGCCCAACCGATTTGTTCAAAAAACCAGTTGCACCGGCTGACAGCGGCAAAGGTTTCACCTTAGCGCAAAAAATGGTCGGTCGTGCTTGTGGTTTAGCAGAAGGTCAAGGCGTACGCCCTGGCACTTACTGTGAGCCAAAAATGACCACTGTGGGCTCGCAAGATACCACTGGTCCTATGACCCGTGATGAGCTGAAGGACTTAGCGTGCTTGGGCTTCTCTGCAGACTTGGTAATGCAGTCATTCTGCCACACTGCGGCCTACCCAAAACCAATTGACGAAATCACCCACCACACTCTGCCTGACTTCATCATGAACCGCGGCGGTGTTTCACTGCGCCCAGGCGACGGTATCATCCACAGCTGGTTGAACCGTATGTTGTTGCCTGACACTGTTGGTACTGGTGGTGACTCTCATACCCGTTTCCCAATTGGTATCTCTTTCCCAGCAGGTTCTGGTCTAGTTGCTTTCGCCGCTGCTACAGGTGTAATGCCACTGGATATGCCTGAATCAGTATTGGTTCGCTTTAAAGGTGAAATGAAGCCAGGTATCACGTTACGTGACCTCGTGCATGCGATCCCTTACTACGCGATCCAAGAGGGCTTGTTGACTGTTGAGAAAAAAGGCAAGAAGAACATCTTCTCTGGCCGTATTCTTGAAATCGAAGGCTTGGACAACCTAACCGTTGAGCAAGCATTTGAGCTGTCTGACGCCTCTGCTGAGCGTTCTGCAGCAGGTTGCACCATTAAGTTGCCAGAAGATGTCATCGCTGAGTACCTGCGTTCGAACATCACTATGCTGCGCTGGATGATCAGCGAAGGTTACGGTGATGCGCGTACGATTGAGCGTCGTGCACAGGCGATGGAAGCATGGTTAGCTAAGCCTGAATTAATGGCGGCTGACGCTGATGCAGAATACGCTGCAGTGATCGAAATTGATCTAGCAAACATCAACGAGCCTATTCTGTGTGCTCCGAACGACCCAGATGACGCCCGTTTGCTGTCTGAAGTCCAAGGTCGCAAAATTGATGAAGTGTTCATTGGTTCGTGCATGACTAACATTGGTCACTTCCGCGCCGCTGGTAAGCTACTACAGAAAGTTGACACTAAAATGCCAACTCGCTTGTGGTTAGCACCACCAACGCGTATGGATCAGTACCAGTTGACCGAAGAAGGTTACTACGATATTTACAACAAAGCTGGCGCGCGCATGGAAATGCCAGGCTGCTCATTGTGCATGGGTAACCAAGCACGTGTTGAGACTGGCGCGACTGTCGTTTCCACTTCAACACGTAACTTCCCGAACCGTTTAGGTGACAACACTGACGTATTCTTGGCCTCTGCTGAGCTTGCGGCTGTTGCCTCAATCATTGGTAAGTTGCCAACTGTTGAAGAGTACATGGCGTACGCGAAAGACATCGACAGCATGGCTGCAGATGTATACCGCTACCTCAGCTTCGACCAAATTGCCTCTTACAAAGAAGCCGCTGCAAATGCAACGATTCCTGTATTAGCAGTGTAATTTAGCGTCATTTGCAACATAAAATGCCCCGCCTTAGTGCGGGGCATTTTTGTTTAGGCTATTTAATAATTGATGCCATTTAATAGCGCACAATATGCTCGGTTTTTTAATGGACTTGTGAAGATAGACTGCGCGTGTCGTACTTCGGGGTAGCTGTTTATCCGTCGATGAACCCATCCAGGGTTCAACTCCGGCGCTTCGCCATCCATGGCTCGCTTACCACAGCTACCCCGAAGTACTCCTTGATCATCTGTATTGTTGGCACTCTTGCAGCGCGGATCATAAGAGCAAGAGCAAGAGCAAGAGCAAGAGCAAGAGCCAACAGCCAATAGCCAATAGCCAATAGCCAATAGCCAATAGGATATTTTTCAGACCCAACTGCTCTTTTCTGCGTCGCGCTCCAGACTAACCAGCAACACATCTACTCCATCAGCACCGCGCTGGTGCTGTGGCAAGCGTAGCCAAGGATGGCGAGCGCCCGAATCGAGACAGGATGTCTCGTTGAGGGAAGAACAGCAGCAGCGCGGTGCGCATGCGAATAACTTGCTCGTTGCTTTTGATCTTGGCTTTGCTCGCTTATGCAAAGCATGGCGTACTTCGGGGTAGCTATTCATCCGTCGATGAACCCGTCCAGGGTTCAACTCCGGCGCTTCGCTATCCATAGCTCGCTTACCACAGCCGCCCCGAAGCACTCCTTGATCATCTGTATTGTTGGCACTCTTGCAGCGCGCATCCAAAAAATAGCCGCTGCCCAGTACATATTTAGCCGGAGTAGACTGTTATTGATGCACACAGTTTCGTACACTCAAGCCTCTGATCCAGAGGCATAAT
>JAAXZZ010000079.1 GCA_012719655.1 Gammaproteobacteria bacterium
GCTGTCCAGCCGGTGGTGATTTCCATTGGGGTGAGTGTTGCAGTACCCAGTGCCAATGAAAGATTGCGCTGTAAATCATTAAGATTAAAACCAAACTGACTGATGTAGTTGAGAGCATATTCCATACCGATATCTTGCAGTATACGAATCGACACTAGGTTGCGCGAACGGTATAAACCTTCGCGAACTCTAATGGGGCCGAGGAACGTATTATTATCGTTTTTGGGGCGCCAGACTTGTTTCATGCCCGCTTCAAATATTTCCAGTGGCGCATCGTTTACAATTGTGGCTGCGGTGTAGCCAGCATCTAGAGCCGCGCTATAGATGAAAGGTTTAAAGCTGGAGCCGGGCTGGCGCTTGGCTTGAATTGCTCGATTGTAGTTACTTTGCTCAAATGACAAACCGCCAACTAATGAGCGAATTGCACCTGTGTGCGGGTCAAGTGAAACCAGTGCGGCTTGAGCTTTGGGGATTTGTGCGAAACTTAATGATTGGTCTGCGAGACGTTGCACGCGTATAAGATCGCCAACATTTACAATATCTGCCGGCCGTCTTGGCGCAGGCCCCATGCTCCGGCTATTAATATAGGGACGTGCCCACTGCATGCTTTTCCAGAGGATTTTTTCATGAGAGCCGTCAGCCAGTAGCACCGTAATATCACTGGCATCGACTTGGGTGACGATGGCAGGTAAAAAATGACTGATTGCGCGCGTTTTAGTCAGTGTCTCATGCCAAAGCTGTTTATTCAGAGCCTGCTTCTCGGGTTTACGATAGCCATGGCGGCGATCATAAGCGCTGAGTCCGTTAATAATTGACAGTTGGGCGTGCTCTTGTAGGTCAGAAGGTACAGTTGTGGTTACGCTGTAGCCATCAGTGTAAGCCTGCCCGCCAAAACGTCCGACCATTTCTGCGCGCACCATCTCAGCAATATAGGGGGCGTTAAGGTCAGGCATATTGATGTGTAGGCGCGCTGTTAAAGGCTCGTTGACTGCATCTTGGTATTGCGCATCAGAAATACGCCCCAATTTTAGCATGCGCGCTAATATCCAATTACGTCGCTCCATGCTGCGCTCTGGGTTAGCGATAGGGTTGAATCGAGATGGAGCCTTGGGTAAACCTGCAATCATTGCCATTTCAGCCAGACTAATCTCACTGATGTATTTGCCATAATAGACTTGCGATGCCGCTTCAATGCCATAAGCTCGATTGCCAAGGTATATTTTATTGACATAAAGCTCTAGAATCTCATCCTTAGTTAATTCACGCTCAATTTGTAAGGCTAATAAGATTTCGTTGGCTTTACGAGAGAAGCTGCGCTCGCTGGATAGAAAGAAGTTTTTTGCCACTTGCATGGTAATTGTGCTGCCGCCGGTTTGAATGCGACCTGTTTTTAAGATTTGAGCAGCAGCGCGCACTAAGCTGCCGGGGTCTACGCCATAATGGTTGGCAAAGTTATCGTCTTCAGCGGCGAGTAAGGCGTAGATGAAATCCTTGGGGATATCGTTGAATAAAATAGGAGAACGTCTCATTTCTCCAAACTCAGCGATTAACTTTGCATCATTACTATAGACCCGCAAAGGAATCTGTAGTTCTATACTACGTAAAGATTCGACAGATGGTAGATTGGGGCTTAGATACAAAAACGCGCCGCTAAGGCTGAGTGTAAGTCCGCAAATGACTGTTGTGATGGTGGCAAAGAGGAATTTCAGCAAATGCATCAAGGCTATTAGATTCCCAAAATAAGGGTTATAAAAAAATACAGCGTCATACAATAAAACTGGGCATATTATAAGCGTTTTTAATCAAGAGAAGCTATTTACACTTCTTTTTGATCAAGGGTTTTTAATGTGGAACAAACCTAAACCGCAGGTAAGTTGCGGATGCTGATAGGAATTCTGTCGTGCTAGGGCTATTCAAAAAGAAAGCTAATACGCTTCTGGGGATCGATATAAGTTCGACTTCAGTTAAGCTCATAGAACTCAGCCGCTCAGGGGGGCGCTACAAAGTAGAGGCCTATGCTGTTGAGCCGCTTCCACCCAATGCAATTGTTGAGAAAAATATTGCTGAACTAGAAGTGGTCGGCCAAGTGATTGCGCGAGTAGTCACTAAAGCGCGTACCAGTGTTAAGCATGCTGCGGTAGCTGTGGCAGGATCGGCGGTCATCACTAAAATAATTGAGATGGAGGCTGGGCTGTCGGAGGAAGAGTTAGAGAATCAGATTAAAATTGAGGCTGATCAATACATTCCTTATCCTCTAGAAGAAGTTGCAATTGATTTTGAAGTGCAAGGCGTAACTGCGCGCAGTGCTGATCGCGTCAATGTGTTGTTAGCGGCTTGCCGTAAAGAAAACGTTGAAGTACGCGAAGCCGCTTTGGCGCTTGCAGGGCTCAGCGCGAAAGTGGTTGAAATTGAGGCCTATTCGCTTGAGCGTGCTTATGGTTTGCTAGCTGAGCAGCTTGGTAGTGGCGAAGAAGATTTGACTGTCGCTATTGTTGATATCGGTGCAACGATGATGACATTAAGCGTGCTGCACAATGGTCAAACCATTTACACGCGTGAGCAGTTGTTTGGTGGTAAGCAGTTGACTGATGAAATTCAGCGCCGCTATGGGCTCTCTACAGAAGAAGCGGGCTTGGCTAAAAAGCAAGGTGGCTTACCCGATGACTATGAAACTGAAGTGTTGAACCCATTTAAAGAAGCTGTGGTGCAACAAGTGTCACGCTCTTTGCAATTCTTTTTTGCCGCCGGACAATACAGTGATGTGGACTATATATTGCTAGCAGGTGGCACCGCTTCAATTGTCGGATTAGATCAGTTGGTGCAGCAAAAAATAGGAACCTCAACGCTGGTAGCTAACCCTTTTGCAAATATGACCTTGAGTAATAAAGTCAATGCTGGCGCATTAGCAAGTGATGCTCCCTCTTTGATGATGGCTTGTGGCTTAGCTATGAGGAGTTTTGACTGATGGCACGCATCAACTTACTTCCTTGGCGTGAACAGTTACGCGAAGAACGCAAACAACGCTTTTTAGTGACCATTGTTGGGGTGCTAATTGTGGCTGGCGGTATTGTATTCTTAGCTGATCAGTACCTGAATGCCGCCATTGGGCAACAAAACGCACGTAATGACTTTATTCGTAACGAGATTTCTGCTCTAGACTCGCGCATTAAAGAAATTAGCGAGCTGAAAACTCGTCGTCAGCAGCTGGTTGAGCGGATGAAGATTATTCAGGACTTACAAGGTAATCGTCCGATTGCCGCGCGAGTGTTTGATCAGTTAGTCCGTACCCTACCAGATGGCGTGCATTTTACGGATGTAAAAATGGTTGGAAAATCCATTTCTATTGAAGGTGCAGCTGAGTCAAATAACTTGGTTTCAAGCTTGATGCGCAACCAAGATGCTTCCGACTGGTTAACAGCCCCTAATTTGACAGAGGTTAAAGCTATTAGCGCCGACAAGTTAGATCAGGCCAATACTTTTAAATTGACTGTTGAGCAAACACTGCCTAAAGCACAGGATGAGCAAGGAGCGCAAAAATGAGTATTACAGACTCTTTTAAAAGCTTAGGTAAAGTCGATTTTGCTGAGCTGGAACTCAATAATATTGGCTCGTGGCCAGCGGCAGTGCGGGCTTTGGTGTGCTTAATAGTTTTGCTAGCTGTTTTAGCGCTGGGCTATTTTATGCATCTGACCAATCTGCAAGATGCGCTTGATCGCAGCAAACAAGAAGAGCTTGATTTAAAAACGCAATTTACTACTAAAGTGCGTCAAGCGGCTAATCTTGAAGAGTACAAAGAGCAAATGAAGCTGATGGAGGCATCGTTTGAAGCTTTGTTACGACAGCTGCCAAGTGATACTGAAGTTCCAGGTTTGTTAGAAGATATCACCAGTGCGGGGCTCAATTCAGGCCTGGAGTTTGAAGAAATTAAACTGCTACCAGAAGTTGTTCAGCAGTTTTATATTGAACTGCCGATTCAAGTTAAAGTGTTTGGCTCCTATCATGATTTAGCGACTTTCGTGAGTGCTGTTGCAGGTATGCCGCGCATTGTTACCTTGCACGACTTTTCGATAAAGCCTGTTACTGAGGGTAATAGCTCAAGGCTTGCTATGAGTATTTTAGTCAAAACCTATCGTTACAATGATCAAGGAGCGAAGAAATGAGACGCTCTCAATATCTCTTGGTTGCACTACTATCAGTGGGGTTAGCGGGCTGTAACTCTTCCAATAGCTTTTCTGATCTGCAGGCCTTTATGGATGAGGTTCGAGCCCAGCCTAAAGGTGCGATTGAGCCGATGCCTAAAGAGGTGGTATACGAGCCCTTTACTTATAGGGCTGCTGCATTGCGCAGCCCATTCCAAGCACCAGTGAAAATTGAGCTAACAAACAGCGCCAAAGGTAGCAAAGATATTAAACCTGACGAGACGCGAGTTAAGCAGTTCTTAGAAAGCTTTAATATTGAAAGTTTTATGATGGTGGGAACGCTTTCAAATGAGGCGGGCATGTATGCTTTGTTACGTGGCGCAGATGGCGTGAATCGTATACGTGTCGGTGACTATTTGGGTAGCAATCATGGACGAGTAGTTGCAATCACTGCGTCTGGAATCGAAGTAATAGAAATTGTTTCTGATGGCGATGGTGGCTGGTTGGAACGGCCGCGCACTCTGGCTTTGCAGGAACGCTCTTGAGTGGAGCAGGCTATGAAAACTGACTATTGGAAAGCACAACGGAATTTGAAAATGAAAATAAAATTATCGCGTCTTGGTGTCTCTATATTGGCTGCTGTGCTTTCACCTGCACTGCTTGCGGCAAACTTGCAGTCGCTTGATGTGGCATCTTTGCCCGGTGATAAAGTTGAGCTTAAACTTTCTTTTGACGAACCTGTAACTGCGCCGCGCGGATACACTACCGAGCAGCCAGCTCGAATCGCTTTGGATTTGCCTGGAGTGAAGAATAAGCTGGGTACTAAGAATCGCGAGTTGGGTTCAGGCAATGCACGCAGCTTAAGCATTATTGAGGCTAATGATCGCACGCGTTTAATTGTTAATCTCTCGAATCTATCTCCTTACAGTACTCGTGCTGAAGGCAATAAGCTGTACGTCATTGTGGGTGAAGGTGTTAGTGCATCAGCGCCGATTGCTAATACGCCTATTGTTAAGCCTTATGTTGCCCAACAGCGCGGTATCCGCGATATCGATTTCCAACGAGGCGAACAAGGCGAGGGTAATGTTGTTATTGAGCTAAATGACCCTAATAGCAGCCCAGATATCCAAGAGCAGGGCGGTAAAATTCGCCTCACGTTTGCCAAGTCTCAGTTACCAGAAGCACTGCGTGTGCGTCTAGATGTTAAGGATTTTGCTACCCCTGTGCAGTTTGTTAATGCCAGCGAGTCCAATGGTAAGGTCACAATTGTGGTCGAGCCGACAGGCTTTTATGATTATTTAGCTTATCAGACTGATAACAAGCTAACGCTTAGCGTCAAGCCTTTAAGCCAAGATGATATGGAAAAGCGTAAAGCAGAACGCTTTGCTTATACGGGTGAAAAGCTGTCGCTTAACTTCCAAGACATTGACGTGCGCTCAGTTCTACAGTTGATTGCTGACTTTACTGATTTGAACTTAGTTGCCAGTGACACAGTGCAAGGTAACATTACTTTACGTTTGCAAAATGTACCTTGGGACCAAGCGCTTGATTTAGTCTTGAAAACTAAAGGACTGGATAAGCGTAAAATTGGTAACGTATTGTTAGTTGCGCCAGCTGATGAAATCGCAGCACGTGAGCGGCAAGAAATGGAAGCACAGAAGCAAGTTGCTGAGCTAGCGCCATTACGCCGTGAGCTTATTCAAGTGAACTATGCATCAGCGCAAAATATTGCTGACTTGTTTAAGGATGTTACTAGCGGTCAAACTGGCCAGAGTGACGTGCGAGGTTCGGTGACTGTGGATGACCGCACTAACAGCATCATTGCTTACCAAACTCAAGAGCAGCTTGATGAGTTGCGCCGTGTGGTGACACAGCTGGATATTCCTGTACGCCAGGTGATGATTGAAGCACGTATTGTTGAAGCCAACGTTGATTACAGTAAAAGCTTGGGCGTGCGTTGGGGTGGTGCTTTAGTTAGCAATGGCGGCAAATGGAATGCTTTCGGTAAAGATGGCAATATTGGTATTAAAGATAAAGAGGATATAAATTGCGGTCCTTTTGCAGGTAACTGTACATTGCCAACCAATAGTAGCAACAGCCCTATCCCGTTTGTTGATATGGGAGCTTTGAACTCAACGGCAGGCATAGGTATTGGCTTTATAACCAATCATGCCATTCTTGATTTACAGCTTTCAGCAATGGAAAAGTCCGGTAATGGTGAAGTGATTTCTCAGCCTAAAGTAGTTACATCAAACAACACAGAAGCTGAAATTAGAAAAGGTATGGAGGTTCCATATCAAGAGGCTAGCTCAAGTGGTGCAACCAGCACCTCTTTTAAAGAGGCTGATTTGTCACTTAAAGTAACCCCTCAAATCACCCCTGATAATCGTATTATAATGAAAATAAAAGTTACTAAAGATGAGGCCGACTTCTCAAGAGAGTTGAATGGTGTTCCTCCGATTAGAACTAACAAGGTTGAAGCAGAGGTTTTGGTGACCGATGGTGAGACGATTGTGATTGGTGGTGTGTTCTCTAATACGCAGAGAAAACTAGTCGATAAGGTTCCGTTCTTAGGTGACTTACCTTTTGTTGGACGCATTTTCCGACGTGACTATGTGCAAGATGAAAAATCAGAGCTGTTGGTGTTTATTACGCCGCGCATTATGAATACTCAGGCTATTACGCTGAATAATTAATGCAAACACGTAATTACATACTTGTAGGCCCGATGGGAGCTGGAAAGAGCACCATCGGGCGTTTGCTTGCTAAAGAGCTAGGTTTGCCCTTCAAAGACTCCGATAAGGAAATTGAAGAGCGAACCGGTGCAAGCATTCCATTGATCTTTGATGTGGAAGGCGAAACGGGCTTTCGTGATAGAGAGCAAGCTGTTATCGAAGAGCTTTCTCAGCAGCAAGGATTGGTTTTAGCTACCGGTGGCGGTGCAATTTTACGTGCTGAAAATCGTCAAGCGATGCGCAATAATGCAGAAGTAATTTACTTGCATGCCTCAGTTGAGCACCAGTTGGCGCGTACCGCCAGAGATCGTAATCGGCCTCTTCTACAAACAGACAATCCAGCGCAGGTGTTAGCTGATTTGCTCGCGATACGAGATCCTTTATATCGCGAGGTGGCAACGCTGGTTATCGAGACAGATACGCGGCCACCACGCATGGTGGTGCAAGAAATCATGCAGTTTCTTGGTTGCAGCAAGCATAAGTAATTTAGATGTATATTCTGCGCTATACTTAGCGAATATTTGCAGCCCCTCACCTTGTCTCGGTGAGCTGGGCTCTTGTCATCTAATATTCATAATGCGAGGAATCTATGCGTACGCTTACTGTTGACTTGGCTGAACGCAGTTACCCTATATATATAGGCTCTGGGCTTTTAACCCAAACTCAGCTGTTCGCACCGCATATTATTGGCCGTAAAGTTGCAATTGTTAGTAATACCACGGTGGCACCCCTGTATTTGCAGCAACTGCGAGAAGCTCTGCTCGATTATGATGTCAGTGAGATCATCTTGCCAGATGGTGAGTCTTATAAAAACTGGGAGACTTTGCAGCTTGTATTCGATGCCTTGTTAGCAGAGAAACATGATCGTAAAACCACTTTAATCGCTCTTGGTGGCGGTGTTATTGGCGATATGACAGGTTTTGCTGCGGCCTGTTACCAGCGTGGCGTGAACTTTATTCAAGTGCCAACAACTTTGCTGTCGCAAGTTGATTCATCCGTGGGTGGTAAAACAGGAATTAATCATCCGCTGGGCAAAAATATGATCGGCGCATTTTATCAGCCGCAAGCCGTCATTATTGACATTGCAACCTTGCGTACTTTAGCGCCTCGCGAGCTATCTGCTGGGCTTGCTGAAGTGATCAAGTATGGCTTGATTTGCGATGAGCCTTTTTTGACCTGGTTAGAGCAGCACATGGCTTCTATTTGCGCACTCGATGAAGACGCGTTAATAAAAACCATTGAGCAATCTTGTGCTGCGAAGGCGCGAGTGGTCTCGGCTGATGAACGCGAAGCAGGGCTGCGTGCAACCTTAAATTTGGGGCATACCTTTGGCCATGCGATTGAAACAGAGCAAGGGTATGGCGTTTGGTTGCATGGTGAAGCCGTATCGGCCGGTACGGTGATGGCGCTTGAAATGTCAAAACAATTAGGTTGGTTAACTGAGGAGCAGCGCGATCGAGGCATAGCTTTGTTAGCGCGTGCTGGGCTGCCCGTTGTGCCACCAAAAACGATGACAGCGGCGATGTATTTAGCGCATATGGCGGTAGATAAAAAGGTTTTAGATGGTCAGTTGCGTTTAGTGCTTTTGCGCGATTTAGGTCAGGCTTTGGTGACTTCCGAGTACCCTGCGACAACCTTGGAGAGTGTGCTAAACGCAGATTATGCAAAGATTACAGCCAATATTTAACCGAACGAGAACAGCATGACTGATTTGCACGCGGACAATGGTTTTTTAGAGTACTACCAATTTGAGCATGATCCTTTTTTAGGTAGAGGCTCTAGTTTTAAGTTTTTTGCCGCAAAGCGACGGCCTGTGCTTGTTGAGTTGCATCATTTAGCGCGCTATAGCAAGCTGATGTTAGTGGTTACAGGGCCTGAAGGTAGTGGTAAAACTGTTCTTCGACAAGCATTGGTCGCCAGTTCTAAAGAGCCGGTAACCAATATTGTTATTGCGCCATCTGCAACTACCGATGCGGCTGCCATGTTGCAGCATGTCAGTGCGGCATTAGGATTGCATGGCGCTGATATTGCAGGCGTGCTCAGACATATCGAGCAGATGTTGATCACCGGGCAAGAAGTGCATGTCATTGTTGATAATGCTGAATGCTTGGATGAGTCTGCTTTATTATTCTTACAGCGTATTGCCCAAGGTGTGAATGATGCTTGCGCTCGCGTTTTTGTCTTTTCAGATTCAACGATTTGTCCGCTGCTTAAAAAAGTTGCAGACAATGCAGACCTGCATCATGTTATTGCTTTAGAACCCTTCGATCAGCAAGAAGTCTGCGAATATTTAGAGCAGCGTTTAGTGGCTGCTGGGCAGCCGCTTGATATCTTTACAGACGATCAGATCCGTGCAATTTATGCACAATCTCAGGGCTGGCCAGGGCAGGTCAATCGTGTGGCAAAAAATCTATTGATGGCGCAGATGCGTCAGAGCTCTGCTGTAAACAAGTCTCCTAGCATTATTCCGTTTAAACATATAGCTATTCTAGTCGTGCTAAGTATAGCGCTCATGTTTGCCTGGTTTATGCAAACCACAGACTCAGAGAGCAAGAGTGATTCTCTAGCCAATATTGATGCCGTGAATATTGATCCTGCGCTTCAGCCTGTAGAAGTTGTTGCTGATTCAGGAAAGACAGTGACATTAGATTTACCTTTTTTGGATCAGCCCATGGAACCTGTGACGCGCGCGCCGCTAGCACAAGCTCTGTCAGGCGAAGATGATGAACACTTTTTGCCTGCTGAAGAGCCAGCACCTGCAGTCGAAGCCGTGATTGAGCCGTCGCAAGTGGTCAGTGCGCCGACCCCGATCAGCGCGCCTGTCCCTATCAGTGCTCCTGCCCCTAAAAAAGCTACGGTTGCGCCGCCTAATGAAGTCATTACTGCAAGCAAAGTTGCAGCTGTACCCTTGGCGCAGAAATCATCGACCGCAGCTAAAGCTCAACCAGTGGTTAAGCCTGCAGCCGCAGCTAAAGTCGTGCCGAGCGCTGCAGGCTTGTCAGGTAGTGCGGGTGACAGTCAGTGGTATAAACAGCAAGCGAGGACTCGTTACACTTTGCAAGTGCTTGGAACCCGCACAGAGTCAGTAGCGCAAGCGTTTGTGAAGCAAAATCGCAGTCAATATCATTATTTTAGAAAGCTGCATCAAGGGCAGGCTTTATTTGTAGTGACCTTTGGTTCGTTTGCTGATCGTGCTTCCGCGCAGGCCGCCATTGCTAGCTTGCCAGAGAAAATTAGTAATGATAAACCTTGGCCGCGCACATTCTTAAGCATCCAACAAGAGCTCCGTTGAGAACACTATGAATTATCGTCATGCTTATCACGCAGGCAATCACGCTGATGTTCTTAAACATTGGGTGATTTCTCGCTGTATTGCTTTGTTGCAAAAAAAGCCTGCTCCCTTGGCCTATGTCGATACACATGCCGGAATTGGATTATACGACTTACAGGGTGAGGAGGCCGTTAAAACAGCTGAATGGCAAGAAGGTATTGCGCGAGTCTGGGCATCCCCGCATCCATTGCTAGCAGAGTATTTGCATGCTGTTCGTGAGCTGAATGACAATGATGAATTACGTTATTATCCTGGCTCGCCTGAGTTAGCGCGCTGCTTAACGCGCAGCCAAGATCATCTCTATCTAAATGAAAAGCATCCTGAAGACGGGCAACTGCTAAAAGAAAATATGCGTATTGATCGACGTGTCAGTGTGCATATTGGTGAAGGCTGGTATGTGCCACGCGCTTTGCTGCCGACAGAAGAAAAGCGTTTATTGATGCTGATTGACCCGCCTTTTGAACAAGGTGATGAGCTGCAAAGATGTACCCAGGCGCTTGAGGAAACCTTGGCGCGCATGCGTCAAGCGATTGTGTGTATCTGGTATCCGGTTAAAGATATTGCTCAATTGCGCTCGTTTTACAACAATTTGCAGCGCAGTAGTGCGCCGAAACTGTTGCGTGTTGAGTTATATGTAAACGAGCCGAGTGACTCCAGTCGTTTGAATGGATCAGGCTTAATTATTTGCAATCCGCCTTGGGGCTTGGAGGATGAGCTTAAGCAGTTGTTGCCTTGGTTGGCCGACACCTTGCAAAGTGACAAAGGCGGCTGGCGACTCGATTGGTTGATTACTGAATGAGTCTAGGAGCGATTGCATAGGGTTTTATTTCTAAGCATATCCAATTCCCAATTTTGGATTAGGCCACGAAACAGTGTGTCTAGCATTGCCCCTGCATGACTGGCTTCGAATAGATTCGGATCGCGCAGCCAGTCACTTATCAAGCCCAGTAGCATTGAATGCAGTGCTAATGCTGCCACTCTTGGCGTGATGCCAGCCTGTAAGCGTTTGGCTGTTGCCGGTTCGGCAAACAGTCGCTCGCATAAATCAATAAACTCGTTGATAAAAGCTTCGTGGCGCTCTTCAGCCTCGCGCAAATCATCAGTAAATTCGCAGCGACGTAACAGAATTGTGAAAATACGTTTCTTGCGCGGCTCTTTATCCATGCTGAGTAAAGCATCGGCACATAAATTGCGTAAGCCTAAAATAGGATTTTGCGGGTCGCACTGGCTGATGTGCTCAGTAATTTGCTCGGCCGGTAAGCGTACTTGGTTGAGCATTTCATGAAATAGATGGGCTTTATTTTGAAAGTGCCAATATACCGCACCACGGGTGACGCCTGCTTCACGGGCGATATGCTCTAGAGATGTGTGTGATACCCCTTTTTTGAGAAACAGCATCTCTGCCGCTACTAAAATAGCGGTTCTGGTGTTTTCTGCATTTTCTTTAGTACGGCGCATACATAAATTCAAACAATGACGAGAGTAATAAGTGTAACTGCTTTATCGGCTAGCGCCCTCCTTACGACTCAATACTTTCGATTAAATAGCATGGGTATTAGCGGGTTGAGCATAGGCGCTCTAAATAGAGCTATAGTCATTTGTGGTGTATGAGGGGAAAAGAGGGTGGCGTATCCTGTTGATTGTTTCCGACAAGAAATAATTAACAGTAGAGCGATACGCCATGACAAATACTACCCTGAATGTTCTTTCACAACCAGATGAAAC
>JAAXZZ010000080.1 GCA_012719655.1 Gammaproteobacteria bacterium
ATTTATTTGTGCGGGATTGCATGCTTCTGTTGGATTGCTTCTTAAGTCGATTTATTAAACTTCAGCCTGCTGTAGTGATGCTTTGAGTATTATTAAATTTCTAGTTTTTGTACATCTTTAGGATGTCTACTATGGGTTCTGATTATTGATATTTAAGGTGTGTGTTAGTAAGTATTGTTGACTTCGCACTAAAGCGGCGTATGAGTCAGGTGCATAGCTTCTAATAATCGACACTGAAGCGACTGATAGGTCAGTTGTTCCATTTCTGTGGAGAAGACTATGTATAACAACAAAACTGCCAAACATATTTTTATGCCTTTAGCCCTTGCTGGCGCTATTGCAGCAGCAAGCAGTCCTGCTTTAGCTGAAATCGTTCTTTATGATAAAGACGACACTACTTTTTCAACCGATGGTTATGTCAACGCGTTTTATGTGAACAGTGATGTTGATCGGGCTGGTGATCAGTTTGACCGTCGTCAGTCGCGCATTAAAATGGGTTTTTTACCCAACTATATTGGTTTCAATATGGGTAAAAAAATCGATGGATTGCAGTTAGGGGCTCGTGCTTCGTTTTGGGTCACCATTAATGACAGTGATGATAACGGTACAGGGACCGATATCGATGTGCGTCAGTTTTACGGTACCGCTGCTGGTGAGTGGGGTGAAGTGCTGATCGGTAAGGATTTTGGATTATTTGCGCGCTCTAATATTCTACTCGATGAGTTGCTAGCGGGTTATGGTCAAGTCAGCGACACCTTAGGCTTAGTCGATGGTGGCGGTGTTTCTTTCGGTAATATCGGCAGTGGTTATCCATATCCATTCCCAACCTCACAGATCACTTATCGTTCGCCTGTTATGAGTGGTGTGCGTGTTGCCGTCGGTGTGATGGATCCAGTGGATACTAACGATAACAGTGCAATGGGTAAGGCTTATCAGAAAAATCCACGTTTTGAGTCTGAAGTGACCTATCAGTTTGATGTGGCCGGCGCAGAAATTTACTCATGGATCAACGGTGGCTATCAAACTTCTGAAAATACTGACAGCACAGTGAAAGATGTCACCTCTAAAGGTTTAGGCTACGGCGTACAAGCGAAGATGGGTAACTTTACCGTCAGCGGTTCAGGTTTTACCGCGAAAGGTATTAATCCCTTCTTTACCAATAACGCTGGCAACGCAACCTTGCGTGATATCGACAGTAAAGGCTATTTAGCGCAGGGTTCCTACCGCTTTGGTAAAAACCGTTTGGCATTAAGTTATGGCAAAACCAAAGATGATGGTAACGGTGCTGTGGCAACCGGTGCGGATTATGAAACACGTGGTATTGCCTTGTTCCGCGATATCAATGACAACTTAAAGTTGGTTGCTGAATACAATCAGTTTGAAATTGATGGACATAAAGGAAATAGCTTAGTCAATGAAGACACCAATACCTTTGCGGTTGGTGCGGTTTTGACTTGGTAATAATGCAGCTATGAGTCCAAGCCAGAAGTGCTGATGCCTTCTGGCTTTTTTATGATAGCTACTTTAGTAGGTACTGCTCGCGACTGAAGGCGCATGTGCTTCTTGCTGGATGCTTTTAAAATAGACACATACTAGGTGGGTGATTTATGGGTCTAAAAAAAATCTCATTCGATAATGAGGGTATTACGACAGCGTTTTCGTTTGCCAAACAAGCTGAAGCAGCAGCTCAGGATTTAGCACAACAGCTGCTTTGTTCTGAATTAGGCTTTGTCTTGTTTTTCTGTTCAGCTGAATATGACTTGCCAGCTTTATCTAAAGCCTTAGAAGCAGAGTTTTTTGGTGTGCCGTTGGTGGGTTGTACGAGCGCTGGTGAAATAACCTCAGAAGGCTATGCGCGAGGCTGTATTAGCGCGATTGGCTTTGATCATCGACACTTTTCTATCGCCAGTGTGTTAATTGATGAAATGGAGCGTTTCAGTTTATATGACGCCCAAGAGTTGGTTGAGAATCTCATCAGTGGAGCTATAGTCATTTGTGGTGTATGAGGGGAAAAGAGGGTGGCGTATCCTGTTGATTGTTTCCGACAAGAAATAATTAACAGTAGAGCGATACGCCATGACAAATACTACCCTGAATGTTCTTTCACAACCAGATGAAAC
>JAAXZZ010000081.1 GCA_012719655.1 Gammaproteobacteria bacterium
ATTATGCCTCTGGATCAGAGGCTTGAGTGTACGAAACTGTGTGCATCAATAACAGTCTACTCCGGCTAAATATGTACTGGGCAGCGGCTATTTTTTGGATGCGCGCTGCAAGAGTGCCAACAATACAGATGATCAAGGAGTACTTCGGGGTAGCTGTTTATCCGTCGATGAACCCGTCCAGGGTTCAACTCCGGCGCTGCGCCATCCATGGCTCCGCTCACCACACCTACCCCCGAAGTACTCGTTGACCATTCGCAGAGTCGGCACTATTGCAGCTGCAGTCAGCAGTTCTGTCGTTACACATCTCACCTAGAAGCTTAGAAAATTATTGCTTCTAAAGCGGCATACGCACAACCCGCAAACAACACCGTTGATCAATGAGTACCTTGTGGGTATCGCGACAAGCGCAGCCTGGGATGGCGTAGCCCCGAATCGGGTCTGGAGGACCCGTTGGGGGAACAGCGATACCCACATGGTACGGCAGGCGCATAGCGTTCTTGTCACTTGGCTTTATTTAAACGTGCAAATTTAGTGCATGCACTACTGCGGGCCAGCGGCCCGCGCTCCCAAACAAGCGCATGTCGTACTTCGGGGCAGGCTGACGGGCAAGCTGCCCGTGCTCCCACAACACATTGCTGTAAAGGAGTCATGCGCCAAACTCTCAGGCAACATCACTGATCAATGAGTACCTTGTGGGTGTCGCGACAAGCGCAGCCTGGGATGGCGTAGCCCCGAATCGGGTCAGGAGGAACCGCCGAGGGAACAGCGATGCCCACATGGTACGGCAGGCGCATAGCGTTCTTGTCACTTGGCTTTATTTAGTCATGCAAATTTAATGCATGCCCTACTTCAGGATAAACTGCGGGCAAGCTGCCCGCGCTCCCAAACAAGTGCATGCCGTGCTTCGGGGTAAGCTGCGGGCAGGTTGCTCGCGCTGCCAGAGTATTGCAGGTTTCAGCATGCACATATCCTTATCGAAAAACAGGCCAAGTAGTATCCACAGCACTAACGCAGCCAAGCCTGCTAGACTAACCCACAACCTCATAACCTGTTTATAGGAGCCCACCTTGAACGACAGCAGCGCTTTCCCTCAAGCCGCAACCATCGAACAACTACGCCAGAACCTCGCCACTGTTCGCGCCCGTATTGATCACGCCTGCGTGCAAGCTGGACGTGACCCACAAGAAGTACGCTTATTGCCCGTCAGCAAAACCCACCCCGCCGATTATTTACGCCTAGCCTACGCTGCAGGCTGTCGCATGCTGGGGGAAAATAAAGTGCAAGAAGCCTATCAAAAGTGGCAAGAGCTCGAAGATTTACAAGACCTTCAATGGTGCGTCATCGGCCACCTGCAAACCAACAAAGCCAAATACGTTGCCCGCTTTGCCAGCGAATTTCATGCTCTCGATAGCCTACGCTTAGCCCAAGCCCTCGATCAGCGCTTAATCATTGAAGACCGTTATTTAGATGTACTGGTACAAATCAATACCTCTGGAGAAGAAAGCAAATACGGCATCGACCCAGAGCAAGCACCGCAACTGATCACCGAGCTAGGACAGTTTTCCCGCTTACGTGTACGCGGCTTAATGACCCTCGCCATGAACTCCGAAAATGATCAAGCCGTGCGCGGCTGCTTCATCCAACTGCGTGAGTTACGCGACAGTTTACAAGCCATCGCACCGCAAGGGATGCAACTGACAGAGTTGTCGATGGGCATGTCTGGCGACTTTGAATTAGCCATCGCCGAAGGCGCAACCATTGTGCGTATTGGCCAAGCAATCTTCGGTGCGCGCGCGCAACCCGACAGCTACTACTGGCCACAATAACAACGACAGCTAGACAACCTCGTCGCTCAATAATTGCACACCAGCAACACTGAGCGACGACACTCTAGTTTTTCACACTGACGCGTACGCGCTGATCTGCCAGCCGTGAAATCCACCAGGCGACGATAATAATCGGCGGTAACGACGCGATATTGAGCCAAACCCAACCCAGCTTATCGACACCAACACCGGCCAACAAACTGCCAACTGCAGCGGCAGAGAACACCATAAACTCATTAATGCCCTGCACCTTGCCTTGCTCAGCCGGCTCATAGGTAAAAGTCAGCAAATGCGTGGCGCCAATAAAAGTAAAGTTCCAGCCGACACCCAACAACAGCAAACCAAAGAAATAATGCCAATAGCTATTACCCAGCACATTGACCAGCACACACAAGGCCAGCACCGCACAACCCCAAAGAATCACACGGCGTGAGCTATAACGACGAATCAAACGACCGGTGAAAAATGATGGCACATACATACCCAGCACATGCCATTGAATCACCCAGGCAATATTGCTAAAGGGAAAATCATCATGCTGCATAGCGATCGGTGTAGCAGTCATTAACAGCACCATCACCGCATAACCAATAGCCCCAGAAGCCATTGCTGCCAGCAATAGCGGCTGCTTAAACAACTCAGCATAACGGCGAGCCACCTGCTGACGGGTTGTTTTCAGCGCTGCAGCTAAAGGCAAACTACTGATCAATAACAAAGCCAACACATAGATCACAAACAAACCATAAAAAGCGCCTACAAACGCATTACCTGCATACCATTGGCGCGACCAAATCGCTAAATTCGGGCCTAAAATAGCGGCTAAAACACCGCCTGCCATCACCATACTGATTGCTCGCGGCCGCTGCTCAACCGAACAGACATCCAGCGCCGCAAAACGGTATTGCTGACCAGTGCCAATTGCCATACCAATCAGAAAAGTACCACAAGCAAAGTGCATCAAGCTGTTGGCTTCCAAGCCTTGCAAGGCCACCCAAGTACCCACTAAGCCAATGCAGTTCCCCAGAATAAAGCCAACCTTACGTCCCATCTTGTGCATCAAATGAGCGGCCGGCAGCGTGGCCATAATTAAGCCGAGAAACTGCATCGCAACTGGAAAGGTAATTAAAGCAGGATGACTGGCCAGTTGCTTACCAATCAACGCAGACACCGCTACCAATAAAATATTCCCAGTGGTCAACAATGCTTGCGCAATCGCCAACCCCCACACGCTAATCGGCACACCGGCCTCCACTATTGAGTTAATATGCGCGCAAATATTATATGAAAAGATGAAACTGCGCTAAGCTCTCAGGTAAACGCGGTTGTTTTAATCCGTGCAGCAAGCTGCTCGGCCCTCAAACGATAAGCCTGCTCGCTTGGGTGAAAACCATCAGCAGCGAGCATCTGCCGGTCAACACCAAGCTCAATCGGCAAAAAATGCAATCCATCGTTGCGCTCAGCCAATTGCGCAGTCAAACGGTTTAAACGCTGGGCACGTCGTCCCAAATAACTACTCAAAGGTGCAGGCAGAGTCGTAAAGTGCTGCATCGGTGGAATAGCTGATACAAAAACATGCTGCACGTGAAAGTCTTTACACAAACGCTCCTGCAATTGCTTGAGCTGCGCCAACCATTGCTGATCTTTAGTGCCAGCCGTCACATCATTCACACCAATGGATAACACCACACAGTCGTAAGGCTGCACGGTTAAATCATCTAACTTACTGAGCAATTGCTGGCACTTTAAGCCACTTTTAGCAAGCAACTGCCAAGCGACCTGATACTCGCTACTGAGCTGCGCCGCCAGCTGGCCAGCCAAAGCCTCTTCTTGACGGCTAACACCCACTCCAGCGGCCGCTGAATCCCCCAGCAACAACAGACGCAGCGGCAAACCCTGCCCTAAAATACCTGCGCGCGCACCAGAGGCCTCCGGCAAGCGTAGGGTGCGCTGGCGAACTTTATGGCCCTGCCACAATAAAATCGGTGCTAAAGCAATGAGCTGTAAGCTATCGAGCATTATTTTTTCACCTGAGCTAAAGCACGCTGCAGGCTCGCAAGATCTTGTCCTTGCTCTGCATATTGCTGCTGTTCATAGGTTTCGATAAAAAACTTCACAGCCTGTTGCTGCGACTCGGGCAACTGCTGATGGATACGTTGGTAAAAATCACGCAAGCCCTCGCCTGTTTCACGATTAAAACCACGACGCCGCAGGACACGTTGAAAAGCATCCAAGATCCGCTGCACAGGATCAGTCTGGCGCTGCCATGGTTTAAACATCCACAACACAATCAGCGTAATAATCAACGCTGCACTGGCAACTAGTATTAATCCTAGAACCTGCCAATCCACTTTGCCAAACCAGTGTTTCAACCAGGCTTGCTGACTGTCACGTTGATAGCCAAGAATCTTGGTTTGCCAACTGTGATTGAGGTTTTCCCAACCCATGCGCAACTGATTGAGCCAAGCAATATGCTGATAGCGCAGTGGCGAGAAGATATCCCCCTGAAACAGTTCAGACTCATCTGGCAACGCCTCTTGCAGGCCACGCTCAATACGCTCAGGCGCCACCTCGAACGTTGGATCAACACTGCGCCAGCCTTGTCCTCGCTGCCAATACTCAACCCAAGCATGGGCATCAAACTGGCGCACTTGGACAAACTGCCCTGCTTGATTGATTTCACCACCTTGATAACCCGCCACCACCCGTGCGGGGATTCCGGCCGCGCGTAGAGTAAACACCATAGCACCAGCATAATGCGCACAAAAACCACGCAAGCTACTAAACAGAAACTCATCAACACTGTCACGCCCTAACAACGGCGGTTTTAGCGTGTAATGATAAGGCTCTTGGTTAAAATGACGCAGCAAAGCGGCCACCAGCGCATCATCGTCGTGATACTGCCTGCGCAAGCGTTGCGCCCAGTCACGTGTTTGCTGAGTACCGGTGCGCGGCAACTGCAAAAACGTTTGTTGCTGACGCTGATTTAACTGTGGCTGGCGTAATGCCTGCGGCCATGAAGTGGCTTGATATTGATAGGTGCGATTGACTGGTGTACGGCGCTGCAAGCGAAAATCACTCATCAAACGAATGTCTTCTTGTTGGCTGCGACCCACATCTAAACTAAACAACCAAGGTTGGCTACTAGGTTGCATGATAATACTGTAGCTGATCGGCTCACCCTGCGCCTGCCACTGCGGCTCACTGCTATCAAAGTGCTCACTAATTGACCAACTACGGCCGTCAAAATTCGGTAGGGTCAAGGCGCGCCAATAGAGTTGCGACTGCGCTGGAATGGCGCCATCAAAGCGCGCACGAAAAGCTAAAGCAGCTGACTGTCCAAGCTCTGCCAAATCACCTGGCGTCATGCTACTGGATAATCCAGTCGTGCCCTTATCTTTTGGCTGTGGCAAACTCCACAGCGGCTCAAGGCGCGGAAACAGAACAAACAATAACAGCATTAAAGGTATCGCTTGAGCCAACAATGTGCCGGCCAGTTTTAACGGGGCCAATGGCTCTCTAGCTAAGCCACTTTGTTGCAAAGCGATCAAAGCCGCAAGCAAAGCCAGAACGGGTAATAGACTATACAAGGCAGCCAGTAAACTATCGGCAAACAAATAACTGGTAACAACCGTAAAAAAACCTAAAAAGATCAATACCAAGGCATCGCGGCGCGTGCGCATCTCCAATAGTTTTAAGATAAACGCCGTGATTAATAACGCCACAGCAGCATCTAAGCCAACCAAGCCGCCACGACTCAAATACACGGCAAAACCACTGCCAATCATCAAAGCGGCTTTTATCCAAGCATGAGGGAATGGCCAGCGCATCCGAAACACTTGCACACGCCATGTGGCGCAGCCTAACCACAGGCCAATCAACCACAATGGCACATGCAGCAAGTGCGGACTAATGACCAAGACTTGTGCAATCAGTAACCAGAATAAACTGATGCGCGGAATAGCATCGCGCACTTGCGCTACTGTCGTCATGGCTGCTGCACTCCATACAAGGCCAGTGCGCGTAAACAGCGCTGACGATGCTCGACACCTGAATCAGGACCAAGCTGTTGATGAGGTAACAC
>JAAXZZ010000082.1 GCA_012719655.1 Gammaproteobacteria bacterium
CAAAGTGTATAAGCGCCCTGATGCGGTGATGCTCAGTTTTTGCTCACTAAGCTCTAGTAAGCCATTGCTTTGCATGCGCAGTAGTTGCGGCCATTGAGCCGCAAAATAGCTTGCAAAATCAATCGCAAAACGTTGTTCAATGGCGCTAAAGTTGACTTTGAACTGGCAGGTTAGTGCGTGAATGACGGCACGATGAATCTGGTCTTTTTTAGTACAGAGTACGCCGCTTGCTGGTGGGAGTTGTTGATTTCGACAGGCCGTTTGATAGCTGTTGATATCATGGCTGTTGTGGTAGTACAAATTGCCGAGTTGACTGAGCGCTGACACACCAAAACCAATGGTGTCGGCATCTGCGCTGATGCTGTAACCCTGAACCCCTTGTTGCAACGTACCGTCTTCTTGAGCGCAGGCAAAATCGTCATCCGCTAAAGCAAAGTAGCCCATGCCAATATAGCGGTAACCCGCTTGTTCCAGTTGCTGCTGGGTACCTTGGAGCATGGCTGCAAGTTGAATTTTGGAGGGCAGGTCAGCGGCATTAATGCGCTGTTGAATGGGATGCTTATCAGGCTGATGTTGATAGCCCTGCAAGCTGATGCGATCGGGTGTCAGTTGCAGTACATCCTTTACAGCTTGGGCAAATGACTGCGTTGTTTGTTGCGGTAAGCCGTAGATTAGGCTGATGCTGACAGTGCGAAACTGCAATGTACGAGCGGCTTCAACAATGGCTTGGGTTTGCTCGATGGTTTGTAAACGGTTGATGGCTCGCTGTACTTTGGGGTCGAGCCCCTGCACCTCGATATTCACGCGATTAAAACCAATATCACGCAGTACGCCCATGGTTGACCAGTCCGTTTCTCTTGGGTCTATATCGATGCTGTAGTGGGTAAAATTATTACTCTTAATGTTGAAGTTATCTTGCAAACAGCCCATCAATTGGCGCAGTTCAACGGGGTTTAAAAATGTTGGAGTGCCGCCACCGAAGTGTAGTTCTTCAATATTGCGTTCGCTGGCAATATGCTGGGCAACGGTTTGGATTTCTTGCTCTAAACATTGCAAATATTGTGCGGCACGACTGCGATCTTTGGTCACGATGTTTTTTTTGCTGCAGTAGTAGCAGGCGTTTGCACAAAAAGGAATGTTAACGTTGAGGACAAGAGGGCGCTGCGCTTTGCGACTATCACGTAGCGCACTAAAACGTTCAAAAGCACTGATGTTTTGTTGAAAATGTTCCACGCGCGGGTATGAGCTGTATGGCTTATCAAGCTTATGATAAAGATTAAATAATTGTGAGCTCCAACCCATGGTGTTAAGCATGTCACGTGACTCCCCAAACGCTAGCAAGTGATGCGAGTATAGGAGGGGATCAGACTATGCCTCTTGATCTGTATCAAGCGTATTTCTGCCTGTGCAGAATCTTGCTCAGTGGCCCATGAGCCAGTGTTGATGAGGGCCTGGTAAAGTCCAAAAACCATAGACAATCACCAACAGACCCGCCGCATGGCGTACATTTTTCTTGCGTAAAAAAACCGTCACCTGTTCTGCCGCCAGTCCTGATGCTAAAAGCACAGGCCAAGTGCCTAAACCAAAAGTAAACATCAGTAGCGCGCTGGTACTGGCATCGCCTTGGCTGGCAGTCCAAAACAGCGTGCTGTAGACCAAACCACAGGGTAACCAGCCCCATAACATACCAAGCAGTATCGCGTGAAATGTGCCTTTTACCGGTAGTAGACGACTGGCCATAGGCTGGATGTGTCGCCATAAGTTGCTGCCAAGTTTTTCAATCAGGGTCACACCATGCCACCAGCCCGCGAGGTACAAGCCAAGACTGATCAATAATAATGCTGCCAGCACGCGCAAAGCATTGGCTGCAGGGGTCTGCTCGACTGCCCAGCCCAGTAGACCAAAGAGGAACCCAGCGATGGCATAACTGCTGACGCGGCCAAGATTATAGCCAATGATTAAGCGTAAACGGCGGTTGTGCTGCTCCGCTGGAATGCTCATGGTCAAAGCGCCCATTAAGCCCCCGCACATACCCAAGCAATGCCCAGCGCCCAATAGGCCAAGAATAAATGCTGAAACCAGCAATGGAATAAGGTCAAACATTGTGCTGATCTTGGTCGTCGGTTTGTTGGCTTGCTTGATGTTTCACTCCTGCTTTGTGCATAGGATCTTCATCGTCAAATAAAATGCTATGCGCAGGGCTGTCGAGGTCTTCGTATTGGCCATTATCAACCGCCCAGAAGAACAGTTTAATGGCAAGGGCAACAATGATCATTGCAACAGGAATCATTACATATAAAGCGGCCATAACAACATTCTCTATAACAGCGTGAAACTCATTCGTGGCGACGAGTGAGGCGTAATGCATTGAGCACCACTAAAAGAGAGCTTACCGACATGCCCAGTGCTGCCCAGCCCGGTGTCACCCAGCCAATGGCGGCAAAAGGAATGATCAATCCATTGTACAGGGTTGCCCAAGCTAAGTTTTCAATAATAATTTTACGCGTGTGCTGGGCAACACTGAAAGTGCTGACCAAGCTGCTTAGATGATTGGATAAAAGAATTGCATCGGCAGTGGTTTTCGCAAGGTCAGTGGCGCTGCCCATGGCAATGCTGATATCGGCCGCTGCTAATACGGGTACGTCATTGACCCCGTCACCGAGCATTAAGACATGACGGCCTTCAGCGTGTAGGCTCTGCAGTACCTGGAGCTTGTCATCTGGAGTGAGGCCACCGCGAGCATCATCAATGCCTAATTGTTTAGCGATGTGTTGCACCATCGGTGAGCTGTCGCCGGATAACAGTAAAACCTGCCAGCCGCGTGCACGACAGGCTTGTAGTAATGCTGGAGCGTCTGGGCGTAACTGATCATCCAGAGCAAACCAGGCCAAGGCTTGCTGAGTATCGCCGAGCAGTAGCCATTGGCCTTGCTCGCTAGGCATGGCAGGAACAGGGTAATTGCCCAAGGCGCTGACATAGTCGGGGCGGCCAATACGTAGCTGGCGTCCTTCGACGAAACCTTCTAAGCCTAAGCCAGGCATACTGCTGACTGCATTGGCGGCCATAAGTGTGCGTCCAAACGCGCGAGCGATGGGGTGCTCAGAATGGCTTTCTAAAGCGGCCGCCAACTCTAAACATTGTTGCTGATTAAGATCAGTACAGGTTTGAATGCTTTTTAAGGCCAGCTTGCCTTCAGTTAAAGTACCGGTTTTATCAAAAATCACTGTATCAACCTGATGCAGGCTTTCTAAAACGTGCCCTTTAGTGATCAGTAAGCCTAGTTTATGCAGTGAGCCGGTGGCGGCAGTTAAGGCGGTGGGCGTAGCGAGTGATAGTGCACAAGGGCAGGTGGCAACCAATAAGGACAAGACTATCCAAAACGCCCGAGAGGGATCGTAGTACCACCAGATGCCACCCACAATTGCAGCAATCAAGAGTACGCTGATCAAAAACCATTGCGCGACTTTATCGGCCAATTCGGCCAGTCGAGGCTTTAGGTTTTGCGCGCGTTCAAGTAAGCGCACAATGGCCGACAGTCGAGTTTCTTCGCCCAGAGCTAAAACTTGAATGGTCAGCGGCCCCTCAACGTTTAAGGTGCCGGCAACCACAGTATCGCCCGGCACTTTGTGTAAAGGCAGGTATTCACCGGTCAGCAACGACTCATCAATGCTCGATTGCCCACTTAGCACACAGCCGTCTGCCGGAATAAGGCTGCCGGGCGGCACAAGCAGATGGTCGTCAAGAGACAATTCGCTGAGCAAGATGCGCTCAGGCTGACCCTCTGCTGTTAAGCGCAAGCAGGACGCTGGTAGTAAATTGACCAGTTGCGTGGTGGCGGCGGCGGTGCGTTCGCGCGCACGGCGTTCCAAATAACGGCCAGATAAAAGAAATAATGCGAACATCCCTGCGGCATCAAAATACAAGTCGCCCTGACCGGTAAATGTTGACCACACACCGGCAGCATAGGCACCGGCGATGGCTAAAGACACCGAGACATCCATGGTCAGATGACGGGTGCGCAAGTCGCGCAGAGCGCCGCTAAAGAACTCGCTGCTGCAATAAAAGACGATGGGCGTCGTCAGAATTAAGCTGGTCCAACGCAGTAAACCATCCATGCCTGCGGATAAATCAAGGTTGAACTCTGGCCAAGTGGCCATGGAGGCCATCATGACTTGCATCCACAACAAACCGGCAACGCCCAATTTGCGCAGCGCACGGCGATTATCAGCCTGCATTTTTTCACTGACAGTATCCGGCTGCCAAGGATGCGCGGCATAGCCAATATGACGAATGGTTTTTAGTAATTGCGAGAGCGGTAGCTGCTCGGCATCCCAGCGTACGCTCAAGCGGTGATTGCTTAGATTGAGCGAAACATCCAGCACGCTAGGCAGTTTTTTTAAGTGTTTTTCGATCAGCCAGCCGCAGGCTGCACAGGTGATACCTTCAATTAATAGTTTGGTCTCGCTGATATTGCCGGTGGTGCTGACAAAAGGTTTTTGAATGTCTTCGCGATCGAGCAGTAATAACTCGTCAGGCAGTACGCCGGGTAAGCTTTCAGGGTTGGCTGAAGGTTCGCTACGGTGCTGATAGTAGCTTTCTAAACCGCCGGCGATAATGGCTTGCGCTACGGCTTGGCAACCGGGGCAACAGAATACACGAGGTTGTTCTAAGACCACTGCGCTGAAGGCGTCGCCGGTCATAACCGGCAAGCCGCAGTGAAAGCACGCTAAAGGAGCAGCCATGTCTGTCAGCTCTCTATGAGTAATACAATGACGCTTGATTGCAGATCACTATCCACAGTAGTCGTTCAATTGCCCAGATCGGCGGGTTGGCCACTGACTAGGGTTTTCTCTTCAAACAATCGCCATTGCTCGCCGCGCTCCTCACCTAATACCTCAACAAAACGTCGACCTTGGATGTCTTCTTCGAGTAAGCCACGGTAGACATCGGTACTGATCGGCTGTAAGACAATGCGCCGGTCACGTTCTGGTTGTGTAGGTGAGATGAGATTGAGTACTAAGTGTGGTGGTCTACTTTGTCCGGCCAAGATCAGTTCAGCTTGACCAAGCTCAGCATCTAAACTTAACACAGCACTCATCTGAAGTTGTTCAGCCAGTTTTTCACGTTCCAATGAAGTGTTAATTCCTTTGCCGGCATCATAGTAGTTATCCACTACTAAGCTGTCGGCATTACGGATGGAAATCGTTAATAAAGACAGCCCGAGTACCACAGAAAAACTGAGCATGCCAATGATGAACCAAGGCCAAAATTCTTTATACCAGGGTAAAACATTGTCTTCGGGCTGCATGAGATATCCTTTAATTAACGAATAGAGGGGCTAAGAAATCGGCTTTCAGCGGTTCTGTGGATGCTATTGTCATCTTCAGAAACAATACTAAATTCGATCTTGTTAGTGCTTGAAGGAATATCTTCAGGGTCTACTGAGATCGATACGGGTACTGACAAAATTTCTCCAGCAGCAGCCGAGATGTGGCGTTTTCCTTCAAGAGTTAAACCGTTAAGACCTGTCGCTTCAATCACATAGACGTGATCTTTTTGATCTTTGTTCATGATCTTAAGAGTGTAGACGTTTTCGATTCGACCCTCTTGGTTTTCACGGTAGGGCGTGCGATCTTTTAGCACGTTGAGTTCAACAAGTGTACGGTTAAAAATGGTGTAACCAAACAGGCTGCTCATGATGAGAAGGGCTGCTGCGTAACCAATGAGGCGCGGGCGAATCAGTTTGGTCTTTTGACCTGATAAGTTATGTTCTGTTGTATAGCTAATCAGCCCTTTAGGGTAGCCGACTTTAAGCATTACATCATCACAGGCATCAATACAGGCTGCGCAACCAATGCAGGCAATCTGTAAACCATCACGGATATCGATACCGGTCGGGCAGACATGTACGCAGAGTTTGCAATCAATACAGTCACCTAAACCTTGAGCTTTGTAATCGCTGCCTTTTTTACGTGGGCCGCGTTTTTCACCGCGCTTAGGATCGTAAGAAACGATCAAGGTGTCCTTATCAAACATCACACTTTGGAAGCGTGAGTAAGGGCACATATGAATGCAGACTTGTTCGCGTAACCAACCGGCGTTGAGGTAGGTGAGTAAAGTGAAAAAGCCCACCCAAAAATATGCCCAACCATCAGCATTACCTGTGATGAGGTCCATGCCCAGTTCACGAATTGGGGTGAAATAACCAACAAAAGTAAAGCCTGTAGCAAAACCGATGCTGATCCAGAGGATATGTTTGGCGCTCTTGCGTAAAAATTTATTGGCCGACATCGGCGCTTTATCGAGTTTCATGCGGGCGTTGCGATCACCTTCAGTGACTTTCTCGCACCACATAAATAACCAAGTCCAGACACTTTGTGGGCAGGTGTAACCACACCATACGCGTCCAGCAAATACAGTAATAAAAAATAAACCAAAGGCACAAATAATCAACAGCCAAGACAAGAGCATAAAGTCTTGTGGCCAAAAGGTTGCGCCAAAAATATAGAATTTTCGCTCAGGTAGATTCCACCAGACCGCTTGACGATCTCCCCATTGCAGCCAAACAGTACCCAGGAAAGTGGCAAACAGGAATAATCCAGCAACTATGCGAATGTTGCGGAATAGACCCGTAAAAGCACGTGTATAAATGGCTTCACGTTTAGCATACAGGTCTACGGAAGAGGCTTTGGGTGTTATGTTTTTTACAGGAATTTGGTCAGTCATCAGGTGTACCACTGCGGTTTTTAAATATCCAGCCAGCTAATCGCTGGCCGGAATAAGCTTATAACTGCTTTCTATGGTACGCCTGCTGACGTTCCAGCAGAGAGTGACAGCATGTCGCACGTGTCATTTACTGATCTTTTGCACCGTGTGACAGGCTGTATACATAAGCAGCTAGTAAGTGAACTTTGTCATTGCCTAAGAAATCTTCTTGAGCAGGCATTTGACCGTTACGGCCATGACGAAGTGTTTGTTGGATTTGGGCAAAGCTTGAGCCATACAACCACGTATTATCCGTCAGGTTAGGTGCGCCAAGCATTGGATTACCTTTACCTTCTGGCCCATGACATGCTACGCACATTGTGTCGAAAGACTTTTGACCTGCCTCAAGGTCTAAGCCTTCAGGGTTTTTTAAACCTGATAAGCTGCGTACATAGCCGGCAACGTTTTTAATACCGTCATTACCTAAGGCTGCTTCCCATCCTGGCATCACTGCTTGGCGACCATTAAGAATGGATGCTTTGATGGTCTCAGGTTCACCACCCCAAATCCAATCATTGTCGGTCAGGTTAGGGAAACCGTGTGAGCCTTTAGCATCGGAACCGTGGCAAACAGCACAGTGGGATGCAAATAAGCGACCGCCCATTTTTAATGCGGCTTCATCCTTAGCAATCTCTTCAATTGGCAGGGCTGCGTATTTAGCGAAGATTGGACCGTATTTTTCATCAGCCTTGGTTATCTCACGATCGTATTGCTTTGCTGAAGTCCAGCCACCGTCATAGCCTGGCAGGATACCTTTCCAGTTACCCATGCCTGGGTAAAGAACGAGATAACCTACGGCGAAGATAATGGTGCCGACAAACAGCATAAACCACCAGCGCGGCAGTGGGTTATCGTATTCTTCAATACCATCATAAACGTGACCGACTGTTTGATCAGTTGTATCACTGCGCTGACCTTTGCGCGTGGCAAAAATTAACCACGTTAAGGCCAGTAAGGTTCCGGTCGTAAGAATTACGACGTACCAACTCCAGAAAGAAGTCATTGGTTATTGCTCCCGGATTTATCTGTATTGGACTCTTGAGAAGATGGTTCTTCGTCAGCAAAAGGTAAATGTGCAGCTTCATCAAAGCTAGATTTACGCTTGCTGTTATAAGCCCAGAATACCAAGCCGATAAAAGCGATAAAAATCAGCGCTGTGCCTAAGCCGCGAAGAGTTCCGATATCCATGAGTCTTACCGTTTATTCTTAATGTATGTACCAAGAACCTGCAAGTAGGCTACCAGTGCCTCCATTTCAGTCTTGCCCTTCACCGCATCTACCGCACCTTTGATATCTTCATCAGTGTACGGCACACCTAACCAGCGCATGGCTTCAATTTTAGCCACAGTGTCCTTGCCGTCTAATTTGTTTTCTACTAACCAAGGGTAAGCAGGCATCTTAGATTCAGGCACAACGTTACGAGGGTTGTACAGGTGAGCGCGGTGCCAGTCATCAGAATAACGGCCACCCACGCGAGCTAAGTCAGGACCGGTACGCTTAGAGCCCCATAAGAATGGGTGCTCGTAAACGCTTTCGCCCGCGACAGAATAGTGGCCATAGCGCTCAGTTTCTGCACGGAATGGACGGATCATCTGTGAGTGACACTGTACGCAACCCTCACGAATATAGATGTCACGGCCTTCCAATTGCAGTGCGGTATAAGGCTTGAGGCCATCCACAGGTTCGTTCACCATATCTTGGAAGAATAAAGGAACGATTTGCACTAAGCCGCCAATGCTGACAGCAATCACCATAAAGAGCGCAAGTAAACCAACATTTTTTTCAACGCGTTCATGTTGTTTCATTAGTGTGCTCCTCCAACAGTAAAGCGTGCAGCAGCATTGGCTTTTTCGGTATCAGACGCGCGCACTGTGCGCCATGTGTTGTATGCCATAAACAGCATGCCGGTTAAGAAGAAGATACCGCCTATCATACGTACCAAGAAGCCGTAGTGACCTGCTTGTAACGCTTCGACGAATGAGTAGGTGAGCGTACCGTCTTGGTTGATTGCGCGCCACATAAGGCCCTGCATAATACCGTTGACCCACATGGATGCGATATACAACACGGTACCGATTGTTGCCAACCAAAAGTGGGTGTTAATCAGCGTAACACTGTGCATCTGCTCACGACCGTATAGGCGTGGGATCAAGTGGTACAGTGAACCAATGGTCACCATTGCTACCCAGCCGAGCGCGCCTGCGTGTACGTGACCTACAGTCCAGTCAGTGTAATGCGATAGGGCGTTAACTGTCTTAATTGCCATCATCGGACCTTCAAAGGTCGACATGCCGTAGAACGCCAGCGATACAACCAAGAAGCGTAGGATTGGGTCGGTGCGTAATTTATGCCAAGCACCAGAAAGGGTCATCATACCGTTGATCATACCGCCCCATGATGGCGCCAATAGAATCAAGGACATGGCCATACCCAGTGATTGTGCCCAGTCAGGCAGCGCTGTGTAGTGCAAATGGTGCGGACCGGCCCAAATGTATACTGTGATCAAAGCCCAGAAGTGCACGATCGATAAGCGGTACGAGTAAATAGGACGACCCGCTTGCTTAGGTACAAAGTAATACATCATGCCTAAGAAACCTGTGGTTAAGAAGAAACCCACAGCGTTGTGCCCATACCACCATTGCACCATGGCGTCAGTGGCGCCTGAGTACAATGAGTAGGATTTAAAGAAGGTTACTGGAATCGACATATGGTTGACGATGTGCAGCATCGCCGTCACTAAAATGAAGGCACCAAAGAACCAGTTACCGACATAGATGTGTGATGTTTTACGCTTGATGATAGTACCAAAGAAAACCACAGCATAAGCCACCCATACGACTGCGAGCAGAATAGCGATAGGCCATTCTAGTTCTGCGTATTCTTTGGTTGTCGTGTAGCCCAACGGCAGGGTAATTGCAGCCAGCAAAATAACCAGCTGCCAGCCCCAGAAAGTAAACGCAGCTAAGCTGTCAGAAAACAATCTCGTTTGCGAAGTACGCTGTACGACGTAGTAAGACGTAGCAAATAATGCGCTACCACCGAAAGCAAAAATTACTGCGTTGGTGTGCAAAGGGCGGAGCCGGCCGAAGCTGGTCCACGGAAGGTTAAAGTTCAGTTCTGGCCATACTAATTGCGCTGCAATTAATACGCCGATACTCATACCTACGATACCCCAGACCACCGTCATAATGGCAAACTGGCGTACTACCTTGTAGTTATAAGCATTCTCTTGGATTGCTGTGCTCATGCTAAGACTTCCACGGGTAATGGATTGTTTGGAATTAAATCGTCGACAAGTATGGGCAATGCACAATGCCATTGCAATCAGTACGTCTTCTCAAACGCCTGAACAATGGTATATGAAACGACAAAAAGCTATTTTGTGTATCAGTACATCAACGCAAAATGCTGTTGTCTGAGGTTAATGTGCGATCAACTTGTTGACGATCCTCCTATCTTAGCGCAACTGGCCTTTGAATGAACACATAAGCAGGGTGTGCGGCTCTATATAATGTGTGCCTTAATGTCGCAGTGCCTTGATCTTGGTCATTTCTATTGAAACAAAACTGGCGACGAGCTGATGCTTGCCGCCAGCACATAGTGACGCTTTTATTTGTTACTGTTCGATAAGCTGTACACGTACGCGGCTAAGATGTGCACTTTATCTTTACCTAAGTATTGTTCTTGTGCAGGCATTACGCCATTACGACCGTTGCGAATGGTTTGTTGTAATTGCGTTAAGCTTGAGCCGTAAATCCAGCCAGCACTATCGGTTAAGCTTGGTGAGCCGAGCATCGCCATGCCTTCACCGTTAGCACCATGACAGGCTGAGCAGTTGGCTGCGTAGATTTGTTGGCCCGCTGCTGTATCAACAGCGCTGCCTTCAGGTAGTTTTAAGCCTGCGAGGTCTTTGCGTACGTAAGCGGCAACGTTTTTCACGCCTTCTTCACCAATAATTGCACCCCAAGCCGGCATCACGCCGTTACGGCCTTGCAAGATACTGGTTTGGATTGAGGCGGTGTCGCCACCCCAGCGCCAATGCTGATCGACTAGGTTAGGAAAACCAACAGCGCCTTTTGCATCCGAGCCGTGGCAAATGGAGCAGTAGTTAGCAAACAGACGTGAACCCATTTTTATTGCCTGTGGATCTTTCGCCACATCTTCGATGCTCATGGCTGCGTATTTAGCGAAAATGGGCCCGTATTTTTCATCGGCTTTATCCATTTCGCGTTCCCATTGTTTAGCCGCCGTCCAGCCACCTTCGTAGCCTGGTAATACGCCTTTCCAATTACCCATACCTGGGTAGAGAATGAGATACACCACAGCAAACAATAACGTGCCGACAAACAACATAAACCACCAGCGTGGTAAAGGGTTGTCGTACTCTTGAATACCATCGAATGTATGCCCCATGGTTTGGTCCGTAGTGTCCGGACGCTGCCCTTTGCGTGTTGCAAAAATCAGCCACGTCAGCGCTATCAAAGTGCCGGTGGTGAGTAACGTAATATACCAACTCCAGAATGAGGTCATTGGTCAGTGCTCCTAGAGAAAGTCTGTACAGCGGCAGCGTTGTTGGATTCGTCGCTGAAGGGCAGCAGCGCTGCCTCAGCAAAATGATCTTTACGCTTACTGCTGTATGCCCAAAACACAAGGCTAATAAAAGCCACGAAAATGATAAGTGTGCCTATGCCGCGTAATGTGCCGATATCCATCAAAATTCCCGCTTATTCTTGATTGAAGTACCGAGCACCTGTAAATACGCCACCAGTGCATCCATTTCAGTTTTGCCCTCAACAGCCGCCACAGCGCCTTTGAGATCCTCAGCTGTGTAAGGCACGCCCAGCCAGCTAAGAGCCTTCATCTTCGCCACAGTGTCCTTGCCGTCTAATTTGTTTTCTACTAACCAAGGGTAAGCAGGCATCTTAGATTCAGGCACAACGTTACGAGGGTTGTACAGGTGAGCGCGATGCCAGTCATCGGAGTAACGGCCACCCACGCGTGCCAAGTCTGGGCCGGTACGTTTAGAGCCCCATAAGAATGGATGGTCATATACGCTTTCACCGGCCACTGAGTAGTGGCCATAACGTTCAGTTTCGGCGCGAAATGGACGAATCATCTGCGAGTGGCAGCCCACGCAACCTTCGCGAATGTAAATGTCGCGACCTTCCAGCTGTAAGGCGGTGTAAGGCTTTAAGCCTTCAACTGGCTCGTTAACCATGTCTTGGAAAAACAGCGGTACGATCTGTACCAAACCGCCAATGCTGACCGCTAGAACCATAAAGAGGGCAAGCAGACCAACGTTTTTTTCGACAACCTCATGACTCTTCATTAGTGTGCTCCTTCTACAGAAAAGCGTGCCGCTGCAGCTGCATCAGCAGGTTTTGCGCTTCTGATGGTTTTCCAAACGTTCCAAGCCATCAACAGCATGCCGACAAAGAAGATTGAACCACCGATTAAACGCACCACAAAACCTGGGTGACTGACGCTAATCGCTTCAGAGAACGAGTAGGTTAAGGTGCCGTCATCATTGATGGCGCGCCACATTAAACCTTGAGCAATACCGTTCACCCATAAAGAGGCGATATACAGCACAGTACCGATAGTGGATAGCCAGAAGTGCGTATTAATCAAGCTGACACTGTGCATCTGTTTGAGACCAAACAGGCGTGGAATCATGTGATACAGCGAACCGATTGACACCATTGCCACCCAACCTAGAGCACCAGCGTGTACGTGACCAATGGTCCAGTCAGTGTAGTGTGACAAAGCGTTAACGGTTTTAATTGACATCATCGGACCTTCAAAGGTCGACATGCCGTAGAACGCTAGCGAGACCACTAAGAAACGTAAGATGGGGTCGCTACGCAGTTTGTGCCACGCGCCGGATAGCGTCATCATGCCGTTGATCATGCCGCCCCATGAAGGCGCTAATAGAATCAATGACATCACCATGCCGAGTGACTGTGCCCAGTCTGGCAGAGCGGTATAGTGCAAGTGGTGTGGGCCGGCCCAGATGTAGACTGCAATCAGTGCCCAAAAGTGCACGATTGATAAACGGTATGAGTAAACAGGGCGTTCCGCTTGTTTAGGCACAAAGTAATACATCATGCCCAAGAAGCCAGCGGTCAAGAAGAAGCCTACTGCGTTGTGACCGTACCACCATTGCACCATCGCCTCGGTTGCACCAGCATACAGAGAGTAGGACTTGGTCATGGTGACCGGTACTTCCATGTTGTTGACGATATGCAACATGGCGACCGTCAAAATGAACGCTCCGAAGAACCAGTTGCCCACGTAGATATGTTTAACTTTGCGCTTAACCAGCGTGCCAAAGAAGACAACTGCATAGCTGACCCAGACAATGGCGATGAGAATATCAATCGGCCATTCCAGTTCGGCGTACTCTTTGGACGAAGTAAAGCCCAGTGGTAAACTGATTGCCGCCAACAAAATAACTAACTGCCAGCCCCAGAAGGTGAAAGCCGCTAGTTTTGGCGCAAAGAGTTGCGTTTGACAGGTGCGTTGTACGGCATAGTAGGACGTTGCAAACAGCGCGCAACCACCGAAAGCAAAAATTACGGCGTTAGTGTGCAGTGGGCGCAAGCGACCATATGAGGTCCAAGGCAAGTCAAAGTTTAGTTCAGGCCACACCAGTTGAGCAGCAATCAGGATGCCGACCGCCATCCCAACGATGCCCCATACCACCGTCATGATGGCAAACTGGCGAACCACCTTGTAATTATAGGCGGAACTCGTTGTCGTGTTCATATTTGAAGTTTTCCATTCTATTTTTGGGCAGATAATCAGACGTATGTATGGACGTTAATACGGCTGTTGTCAGATGCAAGAATGACGAAAGCCCCTAGCTTTAGTATTGATAAG
>JAAXZZ010000083.1 GCA_012719655.1 Gammaproteobacteria bacterium
TGTCATTGACACTTTTAAAATGATCGAGGGCGAGCATCACCATCACGAGCGTTTCTTGATGACGTGCCGCATGCTCGAGCGAGGAAACCAGTATTTCGGTGGTCGTCGTATGATTATATAAGCCAGTAAGACTGTCGCGTGCCATTAAACTCCGTAAGGTACGCATACGCTCAGCACGCAAGGCCACTGCAGAGACCAACTCCGCGGGTACCACAGGCTTAGTAATGAAACCTTCCACACCGGCCTCCATCGCACTAAATTGCTTTTGTGCATTGGTCTCTGTGGACAAAAAAACAATCGGCAAACTTACATACTCAGGAATTTGCCGGACAATCGCTGCCAACTCGGCGCCATTGCAAACCGGCATATACATATCCACCAACATTAAGTCTGGACTAAACACCTCAAGCGCTTCAAATATTTTTTCCGGATGATGAATCTGATGCACCAACATACCCGCTTCTTCTAAAATCAAGCTGTGGTATTCGGCAACTTCTGGCTCATCATCAACGATTAAAATGCGCAGCGTCTCTTGCAATTTATCGCCGACCAACTCATCTAACGCCGCTGCCAAGTCCATAGGGTTCGCAGGCTTAACAAAATAGGCGGCACAACCTGCGCGTACGGCACTGAGGCGCGCCTCAAAGGCTTGGCGCCCCGACAACACAATAGCCGGCAACTTATAGCCAGTGACATCTTTAATACTGACCAACTCATCGGTTCCAGCGGTACGTCCATGCGGGAAAAACACATCCATAATCACTGCATCTGGACGCTTCTTTAGCACGGCCTGCCGAAAAGGTGCCGTATCAGTAAAATGCTCAACGTTATAGCCTAAAAAGCGTAGTTGATGCACCAAGTACTGCACCTGCTCTGGCTCATCATCACATATATAAATAAGTGGACTGTGCCCCTGAAAAATCTCGCTAGCAGAGTGCGCAATCTCAAAATAAGGTGAGCTTTGCGCAAGATTACCAGTCACGTCAGGGGTAATTAATATTTGCATTTGCACTTGTAGCTGAGCCAAAAAGCCGGCAAGAACCTCAAGTAAATCTGCAGGCATCGCAGCTTCTGACAGATCAATGATGCCTTGCATATAATGCTCTGCACGCTCAGCAACATCGGCTAAACCATGAAAACCAAACGATTTTCCTGTGCCATTGAGGCTATGAAAGGATCGGTGCAATTCCTGTAAGGCGGCTGAATGTGCTGACGACCCAGAACTTAGCATAGTCATGTGCTGCGCAGCCTGCTCAAGACGTACTGGTAGCTGATTAATAAAGTTAATCCGCAAGCGTGCGATTTTGTTCTGTAGCGTCGTTTTGTTCAGATTCATAAAGGTTCGGCTCTGGTTTGTTAGCATGTTCTTGTCGCGCGTGCGGCCATGATGTCATCAATAGCGGCTGGCAAGCTTTCATCCATACTAAAATCTTTCATAAGACAGGCATCTAATCCAGGCTCTTGAGCTCGTAGCGCTACAGGATCGTCACCACTGAGCAAAATAAACGGCACATTCAGTCCTTGCCCGCGAAGCTCATGAAATAACTCAATGCCGCTCATAAGCGGCATATTTAAATCGCTCACAATCAATTCAATAGCGCACTGCTGATTGAGTAACTCCATTGCCTGCAGCGCATTTTCAGCTTGAAACACCTGATGGCCTTGATCCTCTAACACCGCAGTAATCATTTCCCCAGCAAGCTGATCGTCATCCACTACTAAAATTTGCATGTCATCCATCTCCCCCCTTGTTTTTTAATCCAGTAACACTTTAAGGGTATCAACCAAACTGTTCTGGTCAAAACTGCCTTTAACAATGTACGCATCAGCGCCGACTTCAATGCCACGGCGACGGTCACTTTCTTTCTCTCTTGAAGTGATAATAATGATTGGGCAGGTTTGATAACGCTCATGCTCGCGCAAACGCGCCGTTAAAGTGAAACCATCCATGATTGGCATCTCAACATCGGTTAACACCGCGTCAAACTGTTCTGCCAAAGCCTTATCCAAGCCTTCTTGACCATGCTCAGCAAGCGTCACATGGTAACCCCAAGCTTCCAGCACATCACGCTCAATTTCACGGGTATTAAGCGAGTCATCCACAACTAAAATACGTTTTTTCGGTTTTTCCTGATCAGTTTGAGCAAGACGATTTACCGGCTGGCGTGCTTTACGAGCGATATCTAAAACATAAGGCACATGGATCAAACTGACCAATTCATTATGACCGATAGTCACCATTCCTGAGATAAGCGCATTGAAGCGCAAGTGCTCAGGCAGCTGCTTAATTACTAAATCACGCTCATCAAGCAACTCATCAATAATTAAAGCCAATTTTTCATTATGCACACGAATAACCAATAATAAGAGCTCACTGCGCGTGCGACTTAACGACTTCTTCGCTGCGCTTGCTGGCGGCAGCTGCAACAGATCAACCAACTCAATCACTGGGACAAATTCATTACGTATAATCACCGCGTTACGATCGGCCACATTGATTAAGCCACTTACCGCAACGCTGATTAACTCTGTGACATATTGTGCAGTAAAGCCCAATACCTGCTCCCCAGCGCGAATCAGCAAAACGCGCATCATCGCCAACGACAACGGCAGTCGCAAAGTAAACCAGGTACCCTGATCTAGACTTGAGTGCAAACTGATCACGCCTTGCAAATCATCAACGATCGAGCGTTTGACTACATCCATGCCAACACCGCGCCCAGAAAACTCAGTAATGATGTTGCTGGTTGAAAAGCCGGGCTCAAAGATGAGATCAGACACTTGCTGATCACTCATTTCAGCTAATTGTTCGCTGCTGACCAAGCCTTTTTTTAACGCTTTATCACGAATGGTGACTAAAGATAAACCCTGTCCATCGTCACGGACTTCGAGCACAACCCATCCACCATCCTGGCGCGCACTGATTTGCAAAAGCCCCTGTACTGGCTTGCATTTTTGCTGTCGGATATCGGGTGTTTCAATACCGTGATCTAAAGCATTGCGCAACAGATGAATAATTGGATCGGCCAGCTGATCAATCATTTGTCGATCCAGCTCGATCTCACTGCCAGAAATACGGCACTCAACCTGCTTACCCAGTGAGCGCGCCATATCTCGAACCAAGCGCGCCGCTGGTTCTAGGACAATGGTTAAAGGTAACATGCGCATTTGTAAGGTTTTATCGTGCAGTTCTTGCATCAAGTTTTCTTGCGCTAAGACAATATCGCGCATCTTGCGAGAAAACTGTTGCATCGCCACAGGCAAATGGCTGTGCAACTGTTGCTGTAACTGCTGCTCAAGTTGTTGCGAGGTCATCGCCAGCTCACGCATGCCTGCATGACTAGACACCAATTCACCCATTAGCTTGATCAACTCATCCAGCTTATCGAGCTTAACCCGAACAGTATCACTGGCAGTTAAAGTGGGCTGCGCACTGGCACCGCTTGCATTTTCTGCTGCAAGCTCGCTTGATTTAAACGCCATAGGCTCGGCTGCTACAGCGTTCAGCGCCTGGCCTTCAGCCGTTGCCGTCAATTGCTGACACAGCTGAGTATTGACCGAGCTCAAGGCCTCAACTTGACCGCATTCAATCAATTGCTGCACTTGATCAGATAACGCATCAACACCCTGATAAAGTAAAGCAATCACTGCTGGATTAGGCGCGACACGCCCTTCACGCAAGGCACTGAGCAAGTCTTCTAAACTGTGTGAAACCTGAGTAATAGGCTCAAGTTTAAGCATCCTTGAAGAGCCTTTCAGGGTATGTACCGAGCGAAATAGGCTATTAATTTTTTCAGCACTGACAGCCCCTTGCTCAATCTCCGCAAGGCCACTGCCTAAGCGTCCCAAATGCTCTTTGGCTTCTTCAACAAAGCGGCCAATAAATTTTTTAACATCCAGCGCCATAATCAGTATCCTGTCCTTGTCGTCGGTATTTCGCGGCTCAGTTGATCGATATGACGTTTACTCAAAAAGACCACATCTCCGACCGGTAGCGGCAACGGAATCCACTGCATGCAATCGCTGGCAGAAGGGTTGTCGGATAAAATACGCATCACTGTTTGATAGGCTTTTAA
>JAAXZZ010000084.1 GCA_012719655.1 Gammaproteobacteria bacterium
ATCCTGCTTTTATAATAGGATAAATAAAAAGCCCTACACACTTTGTTTGTAGGGCTTTTTTTAAATGAAGGCAACAACTGTCTTTCAATAAGCCAATTATGGCAACTGATAGCGTTGCTGCAATACCTGCACATGACTGCGCCATGCCTGTACAGCAGGATGTGCTTGCTCTGCTGCGCTCAGCTGTGCGTACGCTGCCAAATAGTCACTGATTGTTAGCGGCGCCCCCAACTGCTCTCCACTTAAACGCGCGCGACAAAAAGCTGTCCATTGTTGCTGTTCAGCGCCGCTCAGAGAATCTGGGTAATGACGCGCACGGTATCTAAACAGTAATTCAAGCAAACGGGCATCATCAAATGGCCAGCGCTCAGGCTGTAACTGCTCGGGCTCGGCTAAACGCAGCTTATTGCTCAACTGGCGGTCGCGCGGGCTTAAAAATCCACTGTACAGTTGCTGTTCAACATCTTGCTCGGCAAACTCGCGTGTCTCTTGATAGACCTCGTCAAGTTTATCTTGCCAGTTCGCACGGCTATCACGGAGCAACTGATAATGCCGCTGCAGTAAGTCATGATCAAAGGCCAAACGCTGAGTATCTTCATCGCGCAAGACACTTAACGGCGCGATCACTGGGCTTTTATTGATGTGAATAAGCTTTAGCCCCACCGGCACTTCACCCTCAGCCAAATCGCTATGACGGGTATACAGGCGTGCCTTCAAAGTTTGCGCATCACACTCCAACAAAGGCGTTATATCCGCATGCAAATCGTAAACGATTAAAGCATTGCGGTTGGTTGGGTGCCATGCCAAAGGTAAGACGGGCGCTAAACAGTGACGTTCCACAGAAAACTTACTTGAGACATGCAGCAGCGGCAGCATCAAACGAATACGCGCCTGCACAGCATCTTTACGCCGCAGCCCATATAAATAGTCAAACAGCTTAGGCTGACGGTCACGTAACAAACGTGCCACAGCAATGGTAGCACGCACATCCGCTAAAGCATCGTGGGCTTGGCCGTGTTCAATGTGATTGGCTTGGGTAAAATGTTCAAGCTTAAAACTGACCCGTCCCTCATGCTCAGGCCAGTTAATACCTTGCGGACGTAACGCCCAAGTGCAACGCAACACATCAAGCAAATCCCAGCGACTGTTGCCGCCCTGCCATTCGCGCGCATAGGGATCATAAAAGTTGCGATATAAAGTGGCGCGGGTCATTTCATCGTCAAAGCGTAGGTTATTAAATCCCGCGGTACAGGTTTGCGGCACAATTAACTGCTCATGCAAACGCTCAATGAACTCAATCTCAGTTAAACCCTGTTCTTGCAAAGTCTGCGGCATAATGCCGGTGACTAAACTGGATATCGGATGCGGCAAAATATCGTCCGACAATTTGCAATACAGATTGAGCGGCTCACCGATTTCCTCAAGCTGCTCATTTGTGCGTATTCCAGCCACCTGAATGGCACGATCAATATGTGCTTGAATACCGGTGGTTTCAAAGTCATACCAAAAAATACTGGCAGTCACTGATTAAGCCTCTTTGCTTGTGCAATATGTTTTAAAAATATCTATATACCCCACACTTCTTCAGCTTCACGCTTGCAGGCCAATCATTGAATGGGTAGTGTTCCAGCCTTCAGCCGCTAAAGGTTCCGCTGCAGCTGTTTATTTAGGTGTACAGCATTAATGCTTGTTTGTTAGCAACCACTATAGCCATTAAACAAGATAACGTCGCTTTAGTTTGCTATTTCTGTGCTAGCGTTTTGTACTATGATCGTTTTTTATTTTTTCTAACTGGCCTATTTTGAACCTAAACCTAACCAGCACGCCTGAAGCAAACGATGCTCTTTTAGACACGCAAATCTATTTAGAGACGCCTGAAGGCATTGACCTCACCCTACGTCCCGCTGGATTACCGGTGCGTTTTTTGGCGTTTGCCATTGATGCTTTAATTCGTAGTGTGATTCTTATTTTAACCGGCATCGCTTGGCTGTATATGGGTAAGCTGGGCGCTGGGCTGGCATCCATTAGCATTTTTTTACTGCTGTGGTGGTACATGGTGTTTTTTGAGGTGCTTAATCAAGGTCGCTCGCCAGGCAAACAACTGCTGGGTTTGCAGGTTATTCACAGTGACGGCACAGCGGTTGGCTGGCCCGCCTCGCTGACCCGTAACCTGCTGCGTTTCGTCGACTTATTACCGTTCGCCTATTGCTTAGGCATCCTCAGCATGCTCAACAGCTCGCGCTTCCAACGTTTAGGCGATTTAGCTGCTGGCACTTTAGTGGTTTATCAAGCAC
>JAAXZZ010000085.1 GCA_012719655.1 Gammaproteobacteria bacterium
GTAAAGGATTTTTAATCACAATGCGAATGTGTTCTTCATTTTGCTGGCTGGCTTTGCAACCGGGCAAGCCGATGCCGCTTACCATTTGTCCGTGAGCGAGGCGCTTGAGCTTGGTAGGACTGATTTCGCCAGCGACCTGTACGACATACTCTTGTTCAAGCCGTGTGCAGTCTTCAGTGAGTTTGCGCAGGGTATGCCAGTCTTGGGTGAATACCTGTAAGCCGGTGGCGTTGCCTTGCAGTGGCAGGGCTGTGCTGAGGCGTGCAAAGTGGCCTTTGAGCTGCAAAATGCCGCTAGGGTCTGCGTCCCAGTGGGTGTCAGGGTTGAGCAAAGCCAGTTGTTGTTCCAGCGTGGGATTGTGCATCAGCGGTTGATTGAGCAATAAGGTAATGGCTGGCAGCGGTGCAGCAACAGCATTAGGACGCAACTCAACCAGTTGGTCAGTAATAGGGTATTGAGGTTCATCAATAATCACGCCATTGACCAGCACCCAGCCGCCCTCAATATAGAGCTGTGCTTCACGGCGAGAGCAGCCAATGAGGTCAATTAAATGTTTGGAAAGGCGAACGGAATCAGTCATAAGGAAAAGCCAAATTAGAAGGTCGCAGTATACTGCGTCTGCCTGCTTTATACAGTGCGTCGCCAGTATTATGCCGGCCGTGCGTCTATTGTAGGTGCCGCTGGCAGCCAATAAGGGTACAATCGCCGCCTTTTTACGCGTTCGCGTCTCGACTACTCAGGATTTATTTGTGATCTCCACTGCTAATATCACCATGCAATTTGGTGCAAAACCGTTATTTGAAGATGTCTCTGTAAAATTTGCCAACAACAACCGCTATGGTTTGATTGGTGCCAATGGCAGTGGTAAATCCACTTTTATGAAAATCCTTGGTGGTGATCTTGAGCCTTCGGCCGGTCATGTGATGCTTGAGCCGAATGTGCGTTTGGGTAAATTGCGCCAAGATCAGTTTGCTTACGAGCAGTTTACCGTGATTGATACCGTGATCATGGGGCATGAAGAACTGTGGAAAGTTAAGGCTGAGCGCGACCGTATTTACGCGTTGCCGGAAATGACCGAAGAAGATGGCATGGCAGTGGCTGAGCTGGAAACTGAATTCGCTGAAATGGATGGTTACACCGCTGAGTCCCGCGCTGGCGAGTTGCTGCTGGGTTTGGGAATTGGGGTTGATGAGCACTTTGGTCCAATGAGCGAAGTGGCGCCGGGCTGGAAGCTGCGCGTGTTATTGGCGCAAGCCCTGTTCTCTGATCCTGACGTATTGTTATTAGATGAGCCAACCAACCACTTGGATATCAATACCATTCGCTGGCTGGAAGATATTCTCAGTAATCGTAACTGCACCATGGTTATCATTTCCCATGATAGACACTTCCTCAACAGTGTCTGTACGCATATGGCCGACTTAGATTACGGTGAGATTCGTCTGTTTCCCGGTAACTATGACGAATATATGACAGCGGCTACGCAACTGCGTGAGCGTCTGTTGGGTGATAACGCCAAGAAGAAAGCGCAAATTGCTGAGTTGCAAAGCTTTGTGAGCCGCTTCTCTGCTAATGCTTCGAAAGCCAAGCAAGCCACCAGTCGAGCTCGCGCGATTGATAAAATCCAGCTGGATGAAGTGAAGCCTTCCAGTCGAATCAGCCCTTTTATTCGCTTTGATCAGAGCAAAAAACTGCACCGCCAAGCCGTGGTGTTACATGATTTAAGCCAAGGTTTTGATGGTCATGTATTGTTTGATAACTTGAACTTACAAGTTGAAGCTGAAGAACGCATTGCTATTATTGGCCCAAACGGTATTGGTAAAACCACCTTGTTGCGTACGTTAATGGGCGAGCTGACGCCTATGAGCGGTCATGTAAAATGGACAGACAGTGCTGATATTGGCTATTTTGCACAAGATCATGCTGATGATTTTGCTGAAGATATGACGCTGTTTGACTGGATGGGGCGTTGGACCAACGATGGCGAGCAGATGGTGCGTGGCACTTTAGGCCGTATGCTGTTCTCCGGTGATGATATCGGCAAATCAGTCAAAGTGATTTCCGGCGGTGAGCAAGGTCGCATGTTATTTGGCAAATTGATTTTGCAAAAACCAAACGTTTTGTTAATGGATGAACCAACCAACCACTTGGATATGGAGTCCATTGAATCCCTAAACTTGGCGCTGGAAAACTACCCCGGCACCTTGATCTTTGTCAGTCACGACCGTGAGTTTGTCTCGTCTTTGGCCACGCGTATTATCGAGCTGACCGAGCATGGTATCAATGACTTCCATGGTACCTATGACGATTACCTGCGCAGCCAAGGTGTGCTGGTTTAAGCGGTAAAAACACCACTTAGTCGCGGAAAAAAACGTGAACTAAGTGGTAACCAAATTGCGATTTAACTGGCCCGTGGATCATTCGTACCGGTTTATTAAAAATCACTTGATCAATCGACTTAACCAATTGTCCAGGGCGTACTTCGCCTAAATCGCCGCCTTTTTTAGCCGACGGGCAGCTTGAGTATTTGCGTGCCAGTGTATCGAACGCTTCGCCTTTGGCGATGCGCTCTTTAAGCGCTTCGGCCTCCTGCGCTGTTTTAACTAAAATATGTCGCGCCATTGCTTTGGCCATGTCCATGCTCTCAGGTCTCAATAAAGGCTGCAGTTTAACCGATTTTGCCCCGAGCCCGACAGGCAATCGCTACAAGGTTTGCCCTTTTGTTATGGGATCTGCGAACATGCATGTGTACTGATTTATCTAAAATTATAAAAAAAGGGGGGTATGGTCGTTGCCCAGTTTCAAGCCGCTGCTGATTTGCCCGCTGGCACTTTAGTGAAAGTCCCTGTGCGTGGCTTTGAGTTTACCTAACATGAGCCTGTAGAGTTGGGTGCTTTACAGTGGGCTGGCGTGGTCCAAGAGAAATAATTTCAGTACCCGCAGTGATTTAATCTTACGAGGGAAAACTGTGTCTTATCTGTTATTGGCGTTGGCGGCTGTGATGTTTGGCTTGTACAACGTGTTTATCAAACTTTCAGCTGATCATATCCAAGCGGTATTGGGCGCCGTTATTTTACAGTTTGTCGCAGCTTTTCTGGGGTTGGGCTTACTGCTGTATTTTAAACAGTCACAGCAATTGGTGCTGCATGTCACACCACGTGGGATCAGTCTTGCTGTGTTAGCGGGTGTGGCGATTGGCGTTGTCGAGATTCTAACCTTTGTTATTTATGGTCGCGGCGTTGCCGTAGCAGTGGCTAATCCACTGATTGTCGGTGGTTCATTGTTGGTCACCACAGGGATTGGCTGGTTTTTGCTACGTGAAAGCTTAAATCCTTGGCAGGTCTTTGCAGTGCTCTGCATTGTCGCTGGTGTTGCAGTGATGGCTTGGCAAGCGGGGCGTTAAGATGATGCAGCAGAGTATTAAATTATCGCCCTTGCAGGCCTACAACAAAGCTTTAACGCAAGGTTTTGTCGCTGATCCAGCGCAGCAGCAAGCAGTGACAGCCTTAGAGGAATGTTTTCAGGCGCTGCAAGCGGGAGCCGGCGCTGTGCGTGGGGTGTACCTGTGGGGACCGGTTGGTCGGGGTAAAACTTGGCTGCTGGAGCAGTTTTTTAATGGCTTAACTGTTCCTGCTCGTCGCCAGCATTTTCATCATTTCATGCAAGATATTCATCAGCGCTTATTTCGCTTAACGGGCACCGCCGAGCCTTTGTCGGTGCTTGCCGATGAGTTGGTCAGTGAAATACGGGTCTTGTGCTTTGATGAGTTGTTTGTCAGTGATATTGCTGATGCGATGATTTTAGGCCGTTTGTTTCAAGCGCTATTTGCTAAGGGTTTGGTCATTGTCGCGACCTCTAATCAGCCACCTGATGAATTGTATTATGGGGGTTTTAATCGCGAGCCTTTTCTCCCTGCGATTGCTGCAATTGAGCAGCACATGCAAACAGTTGCTGTGCAAGGCGAGCAAGATCATCGTTTACATGGCGGTGCTGTTGAGCAGCGCTATTGGGTTAAAGCAGCTGCGCAAGCGAGTGTTTTTCCTGAATTATTTAACCGGTTAAGTGCAGGTGAGCAGCAGCACACAGGCGTTGTGATGCTGGGTTCGCGGGCACTGCTAAGTCAAGCCTTTAGCGAGACAGTGTTGTGGTGTGAGTTTTCGATGTTATGTGAGCAACCCTTTGCTGCGCTCGACTTTATGCGGCGGTGTGACCGTTTTAAGGTGCTGCTGTTGAGTAATGTGCCTGCACTAAGTGGCGCGCTGCAGGATACGAAAATTGCGCGCGGCACTGAAGATGCTGTACAAAGAGTGGTGGCGGGTGATCGGCAACTACCTGCGTTAGCGCCCAAGGATGACAGTGTCAGGCGTTTTATTGCGTTGCTGGATGAGTGTTATGATCGACGGATACCGGTTTATATTGAAGCGGCGGTGGCCTTGGATGAGTTATATACTGAAGGTTATTTAACCTTTGCCTTTCGGCGTACTTATAGCCGTTTGATGGAGATGCAGACCAGCCGTTTTACCCGTCGTTAAGTCAGTGTTGTTATTACTTTTAATACAGCTAGCGCTAAAGTGATAAAGATGAGGTTGCTAGCTATGAGGACGTAGAACATGCAGAAAACGCTACATCTATTAGCTTTGTTAACTGTGCTGTTGTTAAGCGCATGTTCTACAAAGGGGCCGGTGGATCAGCAGGCTGCTACGTCCTATCAGCAGCCCAGCACGGCCTTTAATCCAGCCGCTGATGAAGTGCTCTTGCGCGCCATAGGTTTGGTCGGTACACCTTATGTTTGGGGTGGTAATACGCCAAGCTCTGGCTTTGATTGCAGTGGCTTGATTGGTTTTGTCTATCAAGAGGTTGCCGGCATTCGTTTGCCGCGCACGACTCAGCAAATGCTGCACATGCCGGGTCAACAGATCGCGCGCAATCAGTTGCAGAGTGGCGATATTATATTTTTCGCTACGGCAGGGCGTGGGCGTGTCAGTCACGCAGGGATTTATGTTGGTGAAGGCCGTTTCGTGCATGCCCCATCCAATGGTGGCACCGTACGTTTAGACAGCGTCAACGCAGCCTATTGGAATAAAGCGTATTTGCAAGCCAAACGGGTGCTTAGCAGCGAGTCGATGGTGTCCAATCCTTAGCATTTAATGAATGGCTCTGTGGTTGTGCGTTTTCGCTTCTACAGTCCTTGAGAAAATTAAGAGAGTGGTTATGAGTGAGCAAAGACAACCTCGTATTGGCGTGATTGGCACCGGTGCCATCGGTGGTTTTTATGGTTTGCTGTTGGCGCGGGCCGGTTTTGAAGTGCATTTTTTATTGCGCAGCGAGTATGCGGCGGTCAAGCGCGATGGTTTGCGGATCAACAGTGTTGTACATGGTGAGCTGGCGCTTCCAGTGGTCAATGCTTGGCAAAATGTGGCGGATATGCCGGCCTGTGATTGGTTATTGGTTGGCGCTAAAACCACCAGTAATGCTGATCTGGCTGGAATTATTAATCAGGCCGCTGCAACAAACGCTAAAGTGGTGCTACTACAAAATGGTTTAGCCGTAGAAGATGAGTTGCGGCCTTTATTGGCCGAGCACATGCATTTACTCGGTGGCTTGTGTTTTATTTGTGTGCACCGTAGCGCCCCAGGCGTGATTGAACATCAAGCGCATGGAGGGGTGAATATCGGTTATCACAGCGGCCCAGCAAGCGCTATTGAAGGCAGGCAAATTGCCGAGCAGACAGCAGCAATATTCGCTCAAGCAGGGCTGGATTCCAAAGCAATGACGCAGTTGCAGCAAGCGCGCTGGCAAAAACTGGTGTGGAATATTCCCTATAATGGTCTATCAGTGCTACTCAATAGTAATACTCGCCAGTTGATGGATGAGCCGCATAGCCGTGCCTTAGTGGCTGATTTAATGGCTGAAGTGGTTCAAGCCGCCGCGGCTTGTGGTTATCCGTTGCCTGAGCACTTGATCCCTAACATGCTCAAAGCAACCGATGCCATGCCTCTATTGGCCCAGCATGTACCATGACTTCGCTCATAAGCGCCCCTTAGAGCTGCAAGCCATTTATGTTGCGCCTTTGGCCGCAGCGGGAGCCGTGGGCTGTGAAATGCCTAAAGTGGCGATGTTGTTGCAAAGCCTTGAGTTTCTAACGGCGCGATAAATCCCGTTGTTGACGCAGCACATCCATCGCTTGGTTAATGCGCTGTAGGCGCTGCGTGCAACCACCACGATCAGGGTGGTGAGTGCTCACCAGCTGACGATAATGCTGGCGTAAGTCCTTATCGCTTAATTCATGCCAAGACTGTGCAATGCCTAGCTCTGTCAAAGCCTCTTGCACCTGTGCTGAGGGAGTTAGGCTGTGTAATGATCCATACAGTAGTTGTTCAGCAGCTCGGCGGTCGGTGGCCTGCAAGTGACTTAAATCTAAATAATAAGCACGAAGTGGATCGCTATGCTGTATGGCTGTCTGCGGCAGGTCATGCTGGCTGGTATAACTTTCTAAGCGAATCAATAATGCTGAAATGTGCAGATCAAATGAACTTGATGCACGCAATTGATCGCGTAACTGATACAGCGCATTAAACAACACAAAATGCGTGCGAAATAAGCTCAAGGGATCATGCAGATCAGCCTCTACAAAGAAAGGGTGCTGTTGATCCTTTAATAGCTTAATCAGCTGGTGCTCAGTGAGCCCAAGCGGGTTACTAGTCAACATGCCATATAACAGGTTCAGCACAAGAGAAGGCCTTTCAATAATAAGCAGACATTGCAGGGTTTATTTAGCCATTATTGGAACCTGCAACGCTTAACTTGAGTCTATGTGTTGTATTTTTATTGTGCAAGAAACCGCTGTATTCAAGGGGAAATCATGTTTAAAGAGATCGCATCGCCGTTGTTTTTCTCTGCGCTGCTTTTGAGTCCACTCGTTTTTGCACACAGTGGTGATCAAATGCAGCAAGTGACCTATCAGTGTGAGCGTAATGTCCAGCTGCCTGTAACCTACGTTAATACGGCTCAGGGTGGAGCTTATGCGGTGCTGCAAATTGATGGTCAACAAATACCCATGAGTGTGGTCGTCAGTGCTTCGGGTGTGCGTTATGAGTCGATTGATGATCAGCGCCGTTACAGCTGGCATAGCAAAAGTAATCAAGGTGTAGTGGGCTGGCGATCAGTTGATTCGCAGGGTGTAGAAACCATTCTGCTCAGCCAATGCAGTACCGCTGAGTAACAGTAGTGAGCAGGTTAGTATAGAAGCGTCAGACACCGCTAGGGTTTGTGGCCATGAACAGGTAAAATGGCATTTTTTACCTGTTCGGATCATGTCATGAGTAGCTTGTCGCTCAATCAGAAAAAACTTCAGAAACGTTTATACCGTCTTGCCGGTGAAGCCGTTGCCGACTTCAATATGATTGAAGAGGGTGACAAAGTGATGGTCTGTTTGTCAGGCGGCAAAGACAGTTATGCAATGCTTGATGTGTTACTGCATTTACAGAAAGTTGCGCCAATTAAATTTTCTCTGGTGGCGGTCAACATGGATCAAAAACAGCCAGGCTTTCCTGAGCATGTTTTGCCGGCCTATTTAGAAGCAGTCGGTGTTGAATACCATATCATTGAGAAAGACACCTACTCTGTGGTGAAAGAGAAAATTCCTGAAGGTAAAACCACCTGCTCATTATGCTCACGTCTTCGCCGTGGCACCCTGTATACCTATGCCGATGAAATTGGCGCAACCAAGATGGCGCTGGGGCATCACCGTGATGATATTTTAGAAACCTTTTTTTTAAATATGTTTTTCGGCGGTACCTTAAAAGCCATGCCGCCCAAACTATTATCCGACGATGGTCGCAATGTGGTGATTCGTCCGCTGGCATATTGTAAAGAAAAAGATATTGCTGATTATGCCCAGCTGCAAGGTTTTCCTATTATTCCGTGCAACCTCTGTGGCTCGCAAGAAAATCTGCAACGTCAAGTGGTTAAAGGCATGTTGCAAGAGTGGGAAACAAAAACACCAGGACGTTTGGATATTATGTTCCGCGCTTTACAAAATGTGGTGCCCTCACAATTAGCGGATCGACAGCTCTTTGATTTCGCCAGCCTAACCATTGATCAGCAGGCTGAGCCGCGTTTTTTAGATGTGATGAGTCTGTGATGGTCAAATTAATGACAGCTGCGGCAAGAAAACACACATAAGTTAAGCTAGATAGCCCGTTAGCAGTTGTATTGGTGTGTTGGCTTGATAATTGCTTTGACTATGTCAGTACCCGTTAATGGCAGGAGTAAGAGCATGGCCGGCACAGATTTTTTACTGCAACTCTCGGCAGGAACGACGAGGGCGCAAACGCTAGAGCCGCAAAAAGGCGCACATGAGCGTGCCAGTGCAGCAGCACCTTCGCAAAGTTTTTCTTCGCTGTATGAACAACAGCGTGCGACTTCTGCTAATCAACAGCAGCAGCGGCGTGATGCTGTACAGCAAGACAAGCAACAGCAGGCCAGTCGTCATGCAGCAGCTAAAAATACAGCAGCTGCGCAACAGCATAAAGATAAGTCAGTGACGACGAGTAAAGCGCGTGCAGAAGTGAAAGCAGATCAGCCGGCAAGCCCCGCTGATCATGCGACTGGCGCCAACAGCAGCGATTCTACTGATCAGTCGACTGTGGTAGACGGCAAAGATTTGCCGCCTGAGACAGTCGCGCAGGATGATGAGGCAGATACCCCTCTGATTGATCCGCTGCTGCTTATGGCGTTGACTGCGCAGCCTCAAGAGATTGCCGCTGAAGTTGATATGCAAACGCTTGCTGATCAGGGCGAGGAGGGTGTCAGCGTGCTATTGCCGACGGCAGAGCACAGCGCTGCAAGCAAACTTACAACGGCTGTTGTCACTGACGAAATTGACTTGGCACAAGACAGTGGTGTGGATGTGGTGAGTCAAGACAATCTAGCAACCCAGAAAGTAAAAACCACAACAGAGTCGGATGAAGCCGTTTTGGCTGGCATGAGCGGGGCAAAGCCAGCTGAATCTAAAGGTGAAAAAATAAGCACCGATAAAGAGTCTTTGGCTGCCGCTATGAGCCCAGCTAAAGCAGCGCCTGATACATTACTCAATAAAGCTGTGGCACCAACTGATGCTGTGCGCGCTGATCTGCAAGCACGTGCCGAGCCAAGTCCGGCCAGCCAAACTGTCCGTCAGCTTCCTGGCGCTGCAGTAGCGATGCAACAGCCTGGGTGGAGTCAGCAGGTTGCTGATAAAGTCATGTGGATGTCATCGCAAAACTTGCAGTCTGCTGAAATCAAACTGGACCCGGCTGAGTTAGGCCGCTTAGATGTAAAAATCACTATTAGTCAGGAACATACGCAAATTACTTTTAATAGTGCGCATGCCGGCGTGCGTGACTCATTGGAGTCGCAGATGCATCGCTTAAGAGAAATGTTTGCTCAGCAGGGCATGCAGGATGTTGATGTCAATGTAGCGGATCAATCACAGGCTCAGCAGGATTCTCGTGAGCGTGCAGCAAACCAGCAATTGCTCGAAGGTGATGTTGAAAATCACGATGATCACGCACAGCATGTCACCAGCATTCGCGAGCAACATGACGGCCGCTTAGGAATGGTTGACTATTATGCGTAATCATTCCTGTATCCTAGGCGTAGGCTGTTAAACTAACAGGCATAATTTTCAATTAATGGTGTAGATATGGCCAAGCAACCCGATACAGCTGAACCTGCTGTTGTAGCACCGAAAAAAAATAAAACGAAATTGGTTATCGTTGCGGTTGTAGCCTTGCTGCTGGCCGTTGGACTTTCTGTAGCCGCTACATTGTTTTTCTTAAGTGGTGAGAAATCAGAATCCACTAATCTTGCATCTGAATCAGTCACCACAACTAAACAGCAGGCTATTTATGAGGTGCTCGCACCGGCGTTTGTGGTTAACTTTAAAAGCCAAGGTAAACCGCGTTACCTGCAGGTCAGTGTGGCCTTAATGGCACGTAATAAAAGTGAGCTGGACCAGTTAAAAGTACATATGCCAACGCTGCGCAATCAGTTGGTCATGCTATTTTCTAATCAAGATTTTGATGAATTAAATACTGCTTTAGGTGTTGAACTTTTAAAACAAAAAGCCACTGTAGCGGTACAGGAGCTGGCCTTAATAGAGGTGGGTTCGACAGTGATAGAGCAAGTGTTGTTTACCAATGTTGTTATGCAGTAAAACCTTGATAGGGAATGTTTAATAATGGCCGTACAAGACTTACTTTCCCAAGATGAAATTGATGCGCTGTTACATGGCGTTGATGATGGCTTGGTTGATACGGATGACGAAGCTGTTCCAGGCAGTATCAAACAATATGATTTAACCAGCCAGGATCGTATTGTCCGTGGTCGTATGCCGACCTTGGAAATGATCAATGAGCGTTTTGCCCGTTACACGCGCATCAGTATGTTTAATTTATTGCGCCGCTCTGCTGATGTATCCGTGGGCGGCGTGCAAGTCATGAAGTTTGGTGAGTATGTGCATTCGCTGTACGTACCCACCAGCTTGAATCTGGTGAAAATGAAACCACTGCGTGGTACGGCGCTGTTTATTCTCGACTCACGTTTAGTGTTTAAGTTTGTGGATAACTTTTTTGGTGGTGATGGACGGCACGCGAAAATCGAAGGCCGAGAATTCACTCCCACTGAGTTGCGCGTGGTGCGTATGGTGTTGGATCAAGCTTTTGTGGATTTACAAGAAGCTTGGCATGCCATTTTGGATGTTAATTTTGAATACATGAACTCTGAGGTTAACCCCGCTTTAGCCAATATTGTTAGCCCTAGTGAAGTGGTAGTAATCTCGACTTTCCATATTGAACTGGACGGTGGTGGTGGTGATTTACATATTACTTTACCGTACTCAATGATTGAGCCTATTCGTGAAATGCTTGATGCGGGCTTTCAATCTGACGTGGATGATCAAGATGAACGTTGGAGTAAAGCCATTCGCGAAGATATTTTAGATGTTAAAGTTCCGCTGACTTCCACTGTTTGGCAGCGTCAATTAAAACTACGGGATATCTTAAATATGCAGCCTGGTGATGTCATACCGGTGGAGATGCCAGACTCAATGCTGATGCGTGCCAATGGTGTTCCGACCTTTAAAGTTAAATTGGGCGCGCATCATGGTAACTTAGCCTTACAGGTATTGGGCCCCGTGCAAAAAAATCGTTAATTGATCTTATTAAGTAGTTGAGAAAAGAATATGAATGACGAAAACGAGCACATCTCAAGTGAAGATCAAGCGCTTGCTGATGAGTGGGCCGCTGCCTTAGCAGAGGCCGATACGGCGACTGATCAAGATGAAATTGATGCAATGCTCAATCAAAGCAGTGGCCCTACCAAAGCCCCTATGCAAGATTTTCCTGACCAACACAATGACAATGAAGTGGTGACTTCTTTAGGCGGGCCCAATTTAGATGTGATTCTGGATATTCCAGTGAGCATTTCTATGGAAGTGGGCAGCACAGAGATCAGTATTCGTAACCTATTGCAGCTTAACCAAGGCTCAGTGGTTGAATTGGATCGTCTTGCTGGTGAGCCTCTTGATGTTTTGGTCAATGGCACACTGATTGCGCATGGTGAAGTGGTGGTGGTCAATGAGAAGTTTGGTATTCGTTTGACTGATGTGATCAGTCCAAGCGAGCGCATTAAGAAGCTACGGTAAGCCTATGCGTCGGTTAATCATGTTGTTGTTGGTTTCTGCTAGTGCTTGGTCCGTAGAGCCCGCCGTGACTGAAAAAAAAGCCACCATTGCTAGCGCCACAAGCCAATCTAAGATTTTAGAAGCGGGGCAGGTCAGTGGTCAATTGCTGCAACTGATCCTCGGTTTATTGCTGGTGATTGGGCTGATTTTTTTATTGGCATGGGTGGTGCGGCGTATCCAACAAAATATACCCGTGTCGGGCGCGCAGCAGGCTATTTCGTTATTGGCCAGCCAAGCATTAGGGCCACGTGATCGCTTATTGTTAGTGCAAGTTGGTAAAGAGCAAATTTTACTGGGATTAACCCCGGGAACAATTGTGCCTTTGCATGTTTTACAAGAACCGATTGAGGTCAGTAAACCTGAAGGTCATTTAGGTTCAGCGTTTGCTCAGCGCTTAGCCAAAGCGTTGAAAACTTCAGCAAAGGATGAGCCGTAATGAGTGTACTGGCGCGCTTACTGTTGGTTTTTGGGTTATTTGTGTTCACAACGAGTGCTTTTGCTGCGGATACGCCTTTATCCATTTCCGCAATTAAACTGACGACTGACGCCGCAGGTCAGCAAGAGTACTCGGTGAGTTTGCAGATTCTATTAATAATGACGGCGCTCGGTTTTATTCCAGCGTTTGTGATGTTAATGACCTGCTTTACTCGAATCATTATTGTTTTTTCGATTCTGCGGCAAGCCCTTGGTTTGCAACAAACTCCTTCCAACCAGATTTTAGTGGGCCTTACGATTTTCCTAACGCTGTTTATTATGGCGCCTGTATTTGATCGGATTAACGAAAATGCTTTACAGCCGTATTTGAATGAAGAAATCGGTGTACAGCAAGCCTTAACAGCAGCTGAAGAGCCGATCCGAGGCTTTATGTTGGCGCAAACGCGCGAGTCGGATTTAGAGCTGTTTATTCGGCTGTCAAAACGTACTGATATTGCCACTGCAGAACAAACGCCGTTGGTTATTTTGATTCCAGCCTTTGTTACTTCAGAGTTAAAAACGGCTTTTCAGATTGGGTTTATGATTTTCATACCTTTTTTAATTATTGACCTAGTGGTTGCCAGTATTTTGATGGCCATGGGTATGATGATGTTGTCTCCATTAATTATTTCCTTACCATTTAAAATTATGCTGTTTGTGCTGGTGGATGGTTGGGCTCTGATTATTGGTACCTTAGCCAGTAGTTTTGGCACGCTCTAGGATAACGATATGACTCCTGAAGTTGCAGTGGATATAATTCGTGAAGCTTTATCCGTGACGTCATTGGTTGTTGCGGCGATCATTGTTCCAAGTTTATTGGTTGGTTTGATGGTGGCGATGTTTCAAGCCGCAACCCAAATTAACGAGCAAACTTTGAGCTTTCTACCAAGATTGCTGATCAGTTTTATGACCTTAATTGTGCTAGGGCCATGGCTGGTTGGGCAATGGATGGAGTTTACGACACGACTGATCCATAACATCCCTTTTGTGATTGGCTGAGTTGGGCTGGCCATGCTAGAGCTCAGTAACGCACAAATTGCTGGCTGGGTTAGCAGTTTTTTACTGCCTCTATTTCGTGTGGCTGCAGTTCTCATGGTAATGCCCATTATCGGCACGCAGTTGGTGCCGCAGCGGGTGCGTTTATATATGGCCTTGGCGATAACGTTATTACTGGTACCCATATTGCCGCCAATGCCGCAAGTCGATGCGCTGAGTTTGCGCAGTATTGTGCTGATTGCTGAGCAAATTATTATTGGTGCGATGCTTGGCTTTTCTTTACAGTTATTTTTTCATATTTTTGTCTTTGCCGGTCAATTAGCCTCTATGCAAATGGGGCTTGGCTTTGCTTCTATGATGGATCCGGCAACTGGTGTTTCAGTACCCGTGCTTGGGCAGTTCTTGCTGATGTTGGTCAGCTTGCTATTTCTGGCTATGAATGGTCACTTAGTGGTGTTTGAAGTCCTTGCAGAAAGCTTTGTCACCTTACCTGTTGGGCAAACCCTTGAGGTTGAGCATTTTGCTATTGTGGCGGGCCGTTTAAGTTGGGTAATTGGTGCTGCATTATTATTGGTATTGCCTGCTGTCAGCGCGCTGTTGGTGATTAATATTGCTTTTGGTGTGATGACGCGTGCCGCTCCGCAGTTGAATATTTTCACTATTGGTTTTCCACTCACGCTGATCATGGGGTTAATCATCTTCTGGATGTCTACTGCTGATATTTTGGCGCAATATCACAGTATCGCCAGTGATGCTTTATTGATGCTGCGCGGCTTGGCACAAGCGCAATAGAGGTGGCTAACGATGGCTGAAAGTGAAAGTGGCGCAGAAAAAAGTGAAGACCCCACCGAGAAACGCAAACAAGACTCTCGTAAAAAAGGCGAGATAGCACGCTCTCGTGAACTTAATACATTAGCAGTGGTACTGGCAGGAACCGGCGGCTTATTGATGTTTGGCGGTGCTCTTGGACAAAGAATTATGCAAATGATGTATAAAAACTTTTCTCTGCCCCGTGAAATGTTATTGGATGAGCGTTATATGGCCATCAGTCTCTTACAGTCTGCACAAATGGCGGGTGATGGGCTGATTCCTCTGTTTGTTGTTCTCTTGATAGCAGCGATTGTTGGGCCGGTTTCGTTAGGTGGTTGGCTTTTTTCCATGGAAGCTTTAGCACCAAAATTTAGTCGTATGAATCCGCTTTCTGGGCTTAAACGCATGTTCTCCATGAAGTCGATTGTTGAGCTACTAAAAGCCTTAGGTAAGTTTGCGATTGTTTTGTTGGTGGCGTTATTTGTTTTAGCGCGGGCGCGCAACGAGTTGATTAAGTTTGCCAGTGAGCCTCTTGAAATGGCAATTTTGCACAGCATGCAAGTGGTGGGTTGGAGTGCGCTGTGGCTTGCCTGTGGTTTAATTGCTATTGCTGTAATCGATGTGCCTTTTCAAATGTGGGATAGCAAGCAAAAGCTTAAAATGACTAAGCAAGAGGTGCGCGACGAATACAAAGACAGTGAGGGGAAACCTGAAGTTAAAGGTCGGATTCGTCAGTTACAGCGAGAGATGGCAGAACGGCGAATGATGAGCGCGATACCTGAAGCCGATGTCATTATTACCAACCCGACGCACTTTGCAGTTGCGCTAAAATATGACTCAGAGAAAGGGCAGGCCCCTATTTTGTTGGCCAAGGGGGGCGATTTTTTAGCCTTAAAGATTCGCGAAATTGGTAACGAACACAATATTGTTTTATTGGAATCACCTGCTTTAGCCCGAGCGGTGTATTACTCCACAGAACTCGAACAAGAAATACCCGCGGGGCTGTATTTGGCTGTAGCGCAAGTCTTAGCCTACGTTTATCAATTGCGCCAATACCATGCAGGCAAAGGTAAGAAACCTGAAGCGCTGAAAGAGCCTGAAATTCCAGTTGATTTACGTCGAGACGAGTAATTATGGCGGCAACAAACCGCGATGCTGGCCAATTCAGCTAGGGTTCAGTTGTGATATGGGACTATAGCCATACTTAAACTCTATTGAGGATAAATCAAGCTAGAGCTATGTTCTGTGAGCATTTATACCATTCTCTATTAAGGCGTGAGGCGTATGCATGAAGTTGCTAGTCGTTGAAGATGAAGCGTTATTACGCCACCACCTTTGCATGCGACTGGGTGAGCAAGGTCATGTCGTTGACGCTGTTGCTGATGCAGAAGAGGCGCTTTATCGCGTTGCTGAATATAACCATGATCTGGCAGTGATTGATTTGGGTTTGCCCGGAATCAGTGGCTTAGAGCTCATTAGAGCATTGCGTGAGCAAGGTAAAGTTTTTCCTATCTTAATTTTGACTGCGCGCGGCAGCTGGCAAAATAAAGTTGAAGGACTTGCGGCTGGTGCTGACGATTATCTGGTCAAGCCTTTTCAGTTTGAAGAGCTGGAGGCGCGTTTAAACGCACTGTTACGTCGCTCTTCTGGTTTTGTGCAATCAACCATTGGGGCAGGGCCATTGCTGTTGGATATTAATCGTAAGCAAGCGCTGTTGAATGATGAGCCTTTAGGCTTAACGGCCTATGAATACCGTATCCTTGAGTATTTAATGCGTTATCACCAGCAAGTGGTTGCTAAAGAGCGCTTGATTGAGCAGCTATATCCGGATGATGAAGAGCGCGATCCAAACGTCATTGAAGTGCTGGTAGGGCGTTTACGCCGTAAATTAGATGGTGGTATTGGTTTTAAACCGATCGAGACTGTACGCGGACAAGGCTATTTATTTACTGAGATTTGTCGCTAATTAAAATGGTATCCAGTATGCGCAAGCATCAGAGTAATGCTACTTCCTCTTTGCGTATGCGCTTGATGCTCGGCGCGGCTGTGACTGTTTTACTCTTTATCTTGATGCTTTTCCCCGCGCTACAGCAAGTTTTTACCTCAGCACTTGAAGCCTCCATTGAGCAGCGTCTGGCAGCAGATGCCAGTGCCTTAATTTCTGCTGCGCGCGTGAGTAAAGGTCAGTTACGCATGCCTGAAAAGCTCCCTGATGAAGAGTTTGAGCTTTTAGCGGCACGTCAATTGGGTTTTATCTACGATAGCAAAGGTGTGTTGATTTGGCGTTCGCGTAGCTCTGAGTTAGAAACCATCGCCTATCAGCCTAAATACGATGGTCGTGGTCATGAGTTTCTGCGGGTAAAAGATGCACTTGGGCGCGAGTATTTTGTGTACGACATTGAAGTGGACTTACTGCGAGGCAAGAGTGCAGCCTTCAGTATCGTTACCATGCAGCCGGTCAGCGACTATCAAGCCATGTACGATAACTTGAGGAAACAACTGTACGTTTGGCTTGGATTTGCATTACTGCTGCTGCTTGGTTTTTTATGGTTGGGTTTAGGTTGGGGCATTCGCAGTCTGCGCAGTTTGAGTGCGGAGTTAGATGAAGTTGAAAATGGCACGCGCGATTCCCTCAGTGACGAGCATCCACGCGAGCTGCTACGTTTAACGCGCTCTTTGAATCGTTTATTAGAAAGTGAGCGCCAGCAAAGTGAGCGTTATCGACACTCCTTAGATGATTTGGCGCACAGCTTAAAAACTCCGTTAGCCGTGCTACAGGGGCTAGGTGAGGTGATTGCCGAACAGCCAGCCAATCATAATCATGCAAAAACTCTGCAAGGTCAGGTTAATCGAATGAACCAGCAAATCAGTTATCAGCTGCAGAGAGCACGTTTGCGTAAAAGCGGACTCTTGCGCTACAGCGTCAAGCTTAAGCCGCTTGTTGACAGTTTGGCAGAAGCCTTGGATAAGGTTTACCGCGATAAGCGCGTTACGGTAAACAGTGACTTTCCTGTGGAGTTGCGCATACCTGTTGAGCAGGGAGCGTTACTCGAGTTATTAGGTAATTTGCTCGAAAATGCATATCGGCTTTGCATTAATCAAATACGTATTGGTGCGCAATTATTAGGTAGCCATTATGAGTTGGTGGTTGAGGATGATGGTCCTGGTGTGCCTAAACATCAACGTGAGCGTATTTTGCAGCGCGGTGAGCGCTTAGACACTCAGTACCCGGGGCAGGGTATCGGCACTGCTGTGGTCAAAGATATTATTGATAGTTATGGCGGGCAGCTCTTTGTGGAAGAATCGGTATTGGGCGGCGCAAAGTTTAGGATTCTTTTTCCGTTTAATTGATTAGGCTGTTTTTTCTGCTAGCTAGCGTCGAACCTGCTCATTTAAATACATGAGTTTAGCGCCGCATAACTTGCATATATAACTCATCCCTTTGTTAATACGCGCATGGCGCTGGCCGCTAAGCGCGAATGGCTCGCGTTGACGACACTGACATTTATACAAGTAATGTATTTTTGCCGTGCTCTGGACTGGGTAGCTATGGCAACGGTGGGCTGGCAGTGAATAAACATCGCGCATCACGGCTTGCCATTGCGGGCCATGGGCACGAATGTGCTTGCCATATACTGCGTATGAGACCAAATGAGCAACTTCATGAACGACAGTGTGCTGTAAGAAATGCACAGGATTGCCGACATACAGTGTGGGGTTAAAACGCAAACGGTTCTCATTAATATGTGCTACGCCAGCTTTCTGGCCGCGTAATTTAAAGCTTATTTCGGGGCGTGTAAAAGATCGCTGAAAATAGTTCTCAGCGATTTTAAAGCACTCTTCAACACGATTTTGGATAAGGTTGGGCATAGAAAAAGCAAGCTAAGCGTTGTGATCAGTGGGGATAAGGCTAATGTTAGCAGACATTGTAAGCCGGTTGCTTGCCTAGGCTAGCGTTGGTTGATGGTCTGCAAAATCTATGCTGATGTAGTAGCACTCACCTCAAGCTTGCTAGAGCGCTTTCGGTGAGTGCTTGTGTCATTAAACCCTAAACTGTGCCAGTTGGCGATTGAGTTCTAGGGCGAGTTGGTTGAGTTGCTCGCTGGATGCGCTTAATTGGTGGGCGGCTTCGTTACTTGACTGCGATAAACCAGCCACTTGAGTGACATTTTGATTAATCTCTTCTGCAACGTGTGATTGCTGAAGTGTTGCGCTGGCAATTGAAGCATTGAGATCATTAATCATATGTAGAGCATTGCTGATGATGGTTAAGCTTTCTTGGGCTTGCTGTGCTTGCTCAACTGTGGCTTGCGCAGTGCTGCTGCTTTCGTTAATGACTTTTACTGCCGCCTGAGAGTTATGCTGCAAGCTTTCAAGCATTGTCTGCACTTCATCCGTTGATTGTTGTGTACGTTGCGCCAATAGACGAACCTCATCGGCCACTACGGCAAAACCACGGCCTTGCTCACCTGCCCGTGCTGCTTCTATGGCTGCGTTTAACGCCAAAAGATTGGTTTGCTCAGCAATGGAGCGGATGACCTCTAAGACACGACCGACTTGGCTGCTTTCTTATGCCAGTTTTTGCATGACATTGACCGCGTGCTCAATCGTTGTGCACAGTTTATCGGTTTGCTTGAGGCTATTGTCGAGATTAATTTGACCTGAACTGGCTTGTTCCGTTGCTTGAGAAACTTCCGTAGCGGCCTGTTCTGCATGTTTAGCAACATCTTGCACGGCATAGGTTACTTCATTAATGGCTGTGGCAATTTGCTCGGTTTGCTGTGATTGATCTTCGCTGATGTGCAGAGCTTGAGAGGCTTGGTTACCCAATGCTTCTGCTGATTGTTTTAAGGTTGCAGCGCTGTTTAACAGGTGACTGATGGTTGTGCGTAATTTAAGTGCAAAGGTGTTGTAGTGCAGACTTAATTGAGTAACTTCATCCTTGCCATGCGTGCTAAGTTCTTGAGTCAGATCGCCATCACCACTGGCAATGTTTTGCATGGCGGCAACGACATTTTCGATGGGCTTCACAATGCTGCGCATGATGTTGATGATTAAAACAGCGATAATGAGGATGACTGTAAAACTCATAATACTGGCACTGATGGCAACTGAGCGAAACTCAGTCTGAATGTCATCAAGGTATACACCAGAGCCAATCACCCAATTCCAAGGCTTAAATAGTTGTACATAAGATATTTTGTCAACGGGGGCGCTAGCGCCAGGCATGGGCCAGCGGTAACTGACGAAGCCTGACCCTTGTTGCTTGGCGGTGCGTACAAACTCGTTAAAAATCTCTATACCGTCAGGATCTTTGTAACCTGACAAATCTTTACCATCTAGGGCGGGTGACATAGCGTGCATGATCATGGTTGGATACAGGTCATTGATCCAAACATAGTCGTTACGGCCGTAGCGCAGCTTGCTGAGTGCATTTTTAGCTTGTTCTTGTGCTTGTTGAGTGGTCAGTTGCCCGCTTTTTTCAAGTTCATAGAAGTATTCAACCGTACCAAAGGTGCTTTCAACAATGTGTTGAGTTTTGATGGCTTTTGCCGAATACATAACGTCATAGGACTGTTTTAAAGCAAGCGCACCAAAGACAAAAAACATGCCTACAGTAATGAAAAATATCAGCCACAAACGTTTGCTGATGGTCAACTGGCGAAGAAACTGCATAAAAACTCCTAGCAAAACGCCTCTAAGGCGAGCTATAGTCATTTGTGGTGTATGAGGGGAAAAGAGGGTGGCGTATCCTGTTGATTGTTTCCGACAAGAAATAATTAACAGTAGAGCGATACGCCATGACAAATACTACCCTGAATGTTCTTTCACAACCAGATGAAAC
>JAAXZZ010000086.1 GCA_012719655.1 Gammaproteobacteria bacterium
GGGTTATATGTACTGGATCGACCTGCAACACTAGACTGACCAGGAGTTCGAATTGAGTCAGGAGCATAACCCCAATCCATAGAACCTGAGTCATCCAGTGTGACTAATAAGTTAGGCGGTACGCCTTCTGTTAATGACAGAGGTTTTTGTGATGGATATTGGATATCAGCCGCATACGTAGAAAACGATGCAGTCAATACACCTGCGCATAAGAACGCTGAACATATTGCCTTGCCGACATCCTTATAAATATTTAAGAATTTCATAGCTGACTCCTTTAGTTATTTAGGCCAAGATAAATATTTGCGATAGTTGACTGCACCGTCAGCTCATCATTAGCCTGCCCGTTCACTAAGTAATAATATGTGCCGCGTCCTTCTAAAATTGCACCGTACTCTGCGTTTACTGCCTCACTTTCAGAAGCACTAGCAGAGATAAGATAGGTATTCCAGAAAGACTCACGCTTATCCTCAGCTTCATAGTCTTTGCTGCCACTTGCGTCTAGCCCTAAATAAGGCATCCAATTCAATGCACCACCACTTGCAGTACTATCTGATCCACCTAAATAAGCTATAGGATCATCAAACATCTTCTTTATATCAGCTGTATCATCTATTTCTTTTAGTAAACAAGGCTTATTTAAACCATTCGTTTGTAGTTTATTTGTTGTTTTACAGTTTGCAGCATTAAACTCTAATTTATCGCGCAGATTAGCTGGACCATAAAAGCGAAACTCACCCTCACGCAATGCAGCATCTGCTGCATCTCCTAAACGCTGAGCTTCGGCACGACTAGCCGTAATACGCGACTCCAGTGCTACTCCGCGCATATTACTAACAGCCAAAACAGTAAGCACTAAGAGCATTACCAAGGCGATTACAAGAACAGCACCCCGCTGCTTTTGAATTGCTTTAAAATTCCTCATGGCATCATATTCCTCAAGGTTTGCGTGCTACTGGCGACCTGATATACACGTCGACCATCACCGTTCTCAATGCGCGTTTTGTTTGTACCAGTCGTAGTAGCGATCCAATCTGTATAAACTTTGGAGTCGCTATCACGCTGATTGGTACGACTACCTAAGAGCATTGAATAGCGCACTGCTCGTACGAGCCCATCTGCAGAAGAGCCCCATGGGGTGGTCTCGTTAAGTTTTTTCTCAAGGAGTTTTCCGTTCCCAGTTGCAAACTCAAAGCGCATATCAGCAACACCATCCAACAACTCTTCAAAGGCTGGTGCAGTGCCAGTTAAATTTTTACATTGTAGTGAGCCTTTATTCAGTTCTGCATCAGGTACAAATTTAATCGCCATAATCACCACCTCAGCACGATCTGGCTTTACAAAGGGTTTAGCGAGCTTACTGGCAGCAGCACCGACAACCTTTACAGTATTGCCTTGGCAATCTAACTCAGTCGCTGATGCAGGCTGATAGCGGACGCAAAGCCCAGTCTCTGTATCAGACTTAAGACCCGTGATCGCCGCTCCTTCTATAAACTCCTTGCAGTCTGATGTGGCTGCCACCTTTGGAAATGCATCTTCAAGTAGTTGATCAGGTGCGCGACGATAGCCCGCCTTATTCAGCCATGAACTTAATGTGTACTCAGCAAAGCGTGTATTTTCTTGGTTATTCGCCTGACTTTGCTGAAACACATAGCTGCGCTTGTTATCAATATAAACTTGGGTAATACCTAAGATCAAAAAACTACTGATCGCCAATGCCACCAAAAGCTCAACCATAGACAGCCCGCGCTGGCGGGTGATTGCTAACTTCATCATAATTCCACCCGCGTACTGTATGTGCAGACATCTGAGTTTGCATCTGCACCGCAAACTTTTTCTTTGCTGCGCCATGCTAGCTGAATTGCCATTGTCGAGCCTTTGTAACCGCCACCTGCGCATTCAGGTTCGCCACTAGTTTCCAGCTTAAAGCTAGGGCACACCATAAACTTAGCAACAATATCTGTATCAGTTGCTCCTGGCAGTGTCCCCTGTACTTTTCTCAGCCAGCAACCTGCTTGCTGCTTAGCGGTTTGAGCTAAGCCGGTGCCACAATCACTAACAGCAAAATCAAAAGAGCCGTCTGCTTTGTAAAAATCACTGGTCTCATTCAACTGGCTATAAATTGGTTTTTTCGGTGGCTGGTTTACGAATATTCCATCACGATTAGCCCGCATGATTTCCACTAGCTCATTAGTCAATGCAATAGCTGTATTACGATTGACCGCATCTTGAGTGTACTGAATGCTTTTACTTTGCAGCGCCACCATGCCCAAAATCCCTACTGTCGTAAGAACGATGGTAACCAGCACTTCAATTAAGCTGAAACCTTGGCTATTTTTTTTCATACTGAGCCTCATGGTGTGCAAGTGGTGAGTTTGGCGGAGTCGTCTTTGTAACCAAGCGCATACATTTTGACGACTCCGCTCGATTTAACTTCGAGCAAATAGCCATTAGCAAAATCAGTATCACGGCAGACTGTTACTTTAGCCGCAGGAGAAGCCATACCATTTGCGGTAAAGATGAGCTTTAAATTATTCGGATTAGTCAGCGGTTTGGCTTGCGCGGTATTAAACTCAAGCTTGCGTTCTACTGCTCCGCCTTGCGGTTTTAATTCCCAAGCGGTGGTTGTGGTGTCCACCTCGTAAGTTTTGCGAGTGGTCACAGCTTGCCCGCGCGCGTACTGCAAAAATGTTTTCAGTTCATCGGCTTTGGCTTGCACCTGATTGTTGCGAATAAACTGTACAAAGTTTGGCACGGCAATGGTGGCAACAATTCCCAGTAACGCGATAGTGATCATCAGTTCCACGAGGGTAAACCCGCGCATGTCTTTTAATCGTGACATGGTGTACTCCATACGAATTCGTGAGTTAAGCATGCATAAGCGCTGCCGCGCTGTCATTGCACGCAAGACAACTGGCTTAAACCAAGAGATAAGCGGTTAACCATCATTACAAAATGTGCGGCTATACACATTTTTGGCCATCTAACCCAGTTTTGCCAAGCTGTGTTCAGGCAGTACTAATGTTGGCTGTACCCACCACTCATGATTAGAGCGATATTGGCCGCTAGATGGGTTGCCGCGTCACTGCGCTCCTCGCAATCACTGCAATGCAACTTGCAATGACCACGTAACGAGGACTCAATGATACTGCGAGAAGTCGCTACGGCTGTGCGATGCTCCTCAGAAACGCTAATCACCTTAGCTTGTTTGAGCAAACGATAGCAAAACAATGGCACATTTAATGACCCAGCTCACTTTACTTACACAACAACGCACTACAATGCGCAAGCCGATGCACCTTATAAAACCGTTACCCTTCGACTAAAGGTCATAAAAATAATGTCGAAAACACTACGCTTTTTGTCACAACGCTTAACGTCTTTGCTTCCTGATGAATTAAAAACTGGGGAGCTCTGGCAGTTACTATCACCGCGACAACATCCTTTGCTGCTAAGTCAGCGCCGCGCCACTATGATCGTTAACCGCGTACGCTTATTTGCGATGCTGTTTGCTGTCTTGACCCCGTTATGGGGCATCATCGACATCATGGTGTTTAGTCCTGAATTATGGATTCAACTGGCTGTTTTACGCCTCTTTACCAGTCTTGCGTTTGCTACTTTGCTTGTGCTCTACCGCCCGTCCGGCAGTTTGCTGGACGCTTATCGCGCTATGGCGATTTTATTTATTATTCCCACTCTCTTTTATATCGCCTCACACTCATTTCTTGCAGGCCATCAACTCAATGACTTATCAGCCGCAGTAGCAACGGGTTATGCATTTTTACCCTTTGTGCTGATGGCTGGATTAGCGATTTTTCCGTTGAGCTTGATAGAAAATGCATTATTAGCCAGTGTTTTATTGGTGGCGCAAGGTTTGGCCGGTTATTTAAGCTGGTCAACGTTAAACTGGCCGTCATTTGCTGGTGGCTTCTGGTTGTTAATCTTGATCGCTGGGGTGACTGCGCTGGCCAGTGTCAGTCAGCTGGCCTTTATGATTACTTTAGTGCGCCAAGCCATTCATGATCCATTGACCGGCGTTTTTTCTCGTCGTAGCGGCGAAGAGATACTCTGCATGCAATGGTCCGCCGCGCAACGCAGCGACAGTCATTTCACTCTGGCTTTTATCGACTTAGACCACTTTAAAAATATTAACGACAGGTTTGGCCACGAGGCGGGCGATAAAATACTGCGTCACTTTGCGCTGCACATCGGTAAAACATTACGCAACTCAGACAGTTTACTGCGCTGGGGTGGTGAAGAGTTTTTACTGTTAATGCCCAGTACCAGCTTAGAGCAAGCACGCTATGCCTTAGAGCGGAGGCAAGCACATGGATTTGGTTTGCGCCCTGACGGTCAGCCATTGACGGCTAGCATTGGATTGAGTGAGCGAATTTATGATCAAACAGACAGCTATCAACAAATGTTGGAATTAGCAGATGAGCGTATGTATTTAGCCAAGCAAGCTGGGCGCAATCAACTATGCAGCGAAAGTTAGAAGGCGCTGACCGACAGATGGATTGCCGCGTCGTTACACTCCTCGCAATGACCGCACGGGGAGCACAATCACAGCACGAGGTGCGCAATGACCGCACAGGGAGCGTAATACCAGCGTGGAGTGCGCGCTAACTTTCTTATTTCCTCGACTTTTGCTTTAGTTATCTACTCGATGTTTAAGATGACAAATTAAGATAAGCAACATCTGCCAATTGATGCACACACGACTTGCTGTTATATTCCTCGCACTGTCAAAAGCAGTCAGGTCTTGCTAACGCTAAAAGAAGTTAAAACAAAACGTTGGCATCGTCTGGAGTCAAATTTTACAGGTCACAGACCACCTCGCTAAGCACTATACGACTTAGCCAAAGTTGTACTGAAACATAATCCGCGAACGCACGAATGCGCTCGTATTTTTATAAACCCGCTCACGAACACATCGAGCGGCACCCGATTTACTAAGGGAAATGTGTAGGGTGGAGATGCATAGTTGATTGACCTGCGTAGCTACGCGCTTTGATTCAGACGTTTCATCACGTCCGCGGCCAATCACTGATTCCTCCTCCTTAAACAAGTATGCTGCAAGCAATTTTATACTGCAGCCAACTGGAGACGCTGTCGCGATATTGGCTTATGACCCATATGCGCTAGACACGGTTAAGACTATTTTAACTGCGCGACCCCAACACCGACCCCGATTGTCGAGTGTGCCAATGACGTGATCCGTGAACACGGAATATATTGGTAAACCATGAAAAGAATGCTCATTAACGCAACTCAACCCGAAGAGTTGCGCGTTGCCCTTGTAGACGGACAACGTTTATTTGATCTTGATATTGAATCAGGGGCGCGAGAACAAAAGAAATCAAACATCTACAAAGGCCGTATCACTCGCGTAGAACCTAGCTTAGAAGCGGCTTTCGTCGACTTCGGCTCTGACCGCCACGGTTTCCTCCCTCTTAAAGAAATCTCCCGCGAATACTTCAAAAAAACCGGTGAAAACAGCAATGGTCGCGTCAACATCAAAGATGTTTTGACTGAAGGCCAAGAAGTTATCGTTCAAGTTGAAAAAGAAGAACGCGGCAATAAAGGCGCGGCACTGACAACTTTTATCAGCCTAGCTGGCCGTTATATGGTGTTAATGCCAAACAATCCGCGTGCTGGTGGCATTTCACGCCGCATTGAAGGCGAAGAACGCAACGAACTGCGCGAAGCTTTAAACGGCCTTAACGCACCTGCCGATATGGGTTTAATCGTCCGTACCGCCGGCTTAGGTCGCAGCAGCCAAGAGCTGCAGTGGGACCTCGACTACCTGGTGCAGTTATGGGTAGCGATTAAAGAAGCTGCAGACGGCCGCAGTGCGCCTTTCTTGATCTATCAAGAAAGTAACGTGATTATCCGCGCAATTCGTGATTATTTACGCCAAGATATCGGCGAAGTTCTCATTGACAGCGTTGATGCACAAGAAGAAGCCTTGAGTTTTATTCGTCAGGTGATGCCGCAGTACGCCAATAAAATCAAACTCTACCAAGATAGCGTGCCATTATTTAATCGCTTCCAAATTGAAAGCCAGATCGAAACGGCTTTCCAACGCGAAGTAAAACTGCCTTCTGGCGGCGCCTTAGTCATCGACCCAACCGAAGCGTTAGTGTCCATTGATATTAACTCGGCGCGTGCGACCAAAGGCAGCGATATCGAAGAAACCGCACTGCAAACCAACCTAGAAGCGGCTGAGGAAATCGCCCGCCAACTGCGTTTGCGTGATATCGGTGGCTTGATCGTGATCGACTTCATCGACATGACGCCAGCGAAAAACCAGCGCGCGGTTGAAGACCGTATGCGCGAATGCTTGGAAGCGGATCGTGCGCGCGTACAAGTGGGCCGTATTTCACGCTTTGGCTTGCTAGAAATGTCACGCCAGCGTCTGCGTCCATCATTGGGCGAAAGCAGCGGTGTGGTCTGCCCGCGCTGCAACGGTCAGGGTATTATCCGTGACGTTGAGTCGATCTCTCTGGCCATTCTGCGTTTAATCGAGGAAGAGGCACTGAAAGACCGTACGGCAGAAGTGCGTGCCCGTGTACCTTTCCAGGTCGCTGCTTTCTTGCTAAACGAAAAACGTAATGCCATCACCAAAATTGAACTGCGCACCCGCGTACGTATTTTCATTTTGCCCGATGACCATTTGGAAACGCCAAACTTTGAAGTTATGCGTTTACGTGATGACAGCCCTGAAGCACTTTCTGGGCAGTCTAGCTACGAAATGGCGACTGAAGAGAGCGTAGAAGAGGCTCAACCAATCACCGCCACGCGCTCATTAGTGCGCGAAGAAGCGGCAGTAAAAACCAGCAGCGCTGAACGTATCGCACCGCCACCAGAAAAAGCTGCTGCAGCCGCGCCAACGCCAGCGCCGAAGAAAGCCCAGCCCAGCATGTTTAAAGGTTTAGTGAAGTCTCTGGTGGGCTTATTTGCCAGTGAAGAACCCGCACCTAGCGAGCCAGCGGCGAAACCAGAAGCCAACCCACGCGATAACGCGAACCGTACCAACGAGCGTCGCAATGAGCGTACGCAATCGAATAATCGCCGCCGCGACACAACTCGCAACAACCGTGACGATGAGCGTAAGCCCCGTGATAACAGCTCGGAGCGCGACAACGCGCAAAACAACCGTGACAACAGCAACGAAAGCCGCCGTGAACGCCCGCAACGCGAAGAGCGTCCAGCCCGCAATGAGCGCTCTGAACGTAACGAACGCCCAACCCGTGAGCTGCGTCCAGCCCGCGATACTGTTGAGCCACGCAACAGCCGCAGCGCACAAGCAGTGGAGCAAAGCGCTGAGGAAAAACCACGTGCGCCACGTCCACAACGTGAATTGCGTCCGGCCATTGATGAACGCCCTGCCCGTGCTGAACGTTCAGAGCGTACAGCGCACAGCAAGCCGGAGCTGGAAGTTGAAAACGAAGAGCTGCTCAACGTCAACTTGCCAGAGCAAAACGATGAACACGATGACAACAGCAATGATGATGAGCGTCCGCGCCGTCGTTCACGTGGTCAGCGTCGTCGTAGCAACCGTCGTGAGCGTCAGCGTGAAGATCACGTCGAAGGCGATAACAGCAGCACTGATAACGCTACTACTGAGCCTGCAGAACCTGAGCCAACAGAGACACAAAGCTCTGATGTCGTTGCACAACCAGCACCACAGCCTTCTGCCGAGACCACACCCGCTGTAGAGAAGCCCGTAACGACAGCCGTTGCCGCTACTGCAGCGAGCGAAGTTAAAGTCGAACCGGCTCAAACGCAACCGGCTCAAGCTGCAAGTACTAAGCGTAATGCAGTGGACGTTGTAGATCCCGCACAGGTCTTAGCCTTGTCCGCAGACCAGCCTTTATTGCAGATCTCTGAGCCTGCCAAGCCTGCAGCTGAGAAACCGCGTCGCACGGGTGAACAAGCTAACTTAGCACTGGAGCCTAAAACAGCACCTGCTACTCAGCCTACAGCAGAGCCTGCCAGTCAACCTGCAGTTGCAGCGCCGGCTAAGCCTGTTGCAGAAACGGCCAAGCCATCAGTACAAGCTGAAAGCCCAGCAACGCCTACACAACCTACGGCGGCAAGCATTGCAGTGAAGCCTGAGCTGCCTGCTCGACCTGTTGGCCGCGCGCCCAATGACCCGCGTGAGCGTCGTCGTTTAGAACGTCTAGCTCGTGAAGCGGAAGCAGCAAAAGCCAATGCGCCGCAGCCCGCTGAAGCGCCAGCAGCAGAAGCAAGAGTGCCTACTGCAGAACCCGCTCAGCGCGTTCAAGAGCAGCCTGCTACTGCGCCTGCACCAGCAAGCGCTGACACGGCCACAGTGGCTGTGACAGAAGACCGCTCAGACAACGTAACCGCATCAACCGCTGATCGCGCTAGCGCACAGCATGACTTGCTCAGCCCTTCTACTGCTGTAGAAACTGAGCAAAACAAAACAGCAGACCAACAGACGCTGTCATCCAAACATGATGACGCCTCTGCTGCCGAGCAGGATGAGACTAAGCCACACGCTTAATCTGTACTTGCGCAATAAAAAAGGATGCCCTACCAGGCATCCTTTTTTTATGCCTAGCACACAGGCGCTGATGCGCCACTTAACGTCACAACACCTCAGATGTTTTCGGCATATAGCACGCACAAAAGACGATAAGATCTTCCACCCTATAACAATCAACAGTTGCTATAGTGATCGCGTTTCGCCTTTACACATTGTGCAGCAAACCGCTAAAGCCGCTGCTTAGAGTCAAATAATAGATCTGCGCGGCACCTCTTTCACGCGACCCATACCTGGAGTGAACTATGCCAAATGCCCTATTAACCAAGCTAGGCATCCAGCTGCCTATTATTCAGGCGCCAATGGCAGGCACCTCTACAGTGGCTGTCGCGGCCGCCGTGTCGAAGGCTGGTGGACTCGGCTCTCTGGGCCGAGCAAA
>JAAXZZ010000087.1 GCA_012719655.1 Gammaproteobacteria bacterium
AAGCGCTGGAACCGCCTGAAAGGATTTCAACTGCTAACCCTCGTGGTCAATAACGTTAAATTCCAAGACGGCGAACAAGTAATGGAGCAATCAGACAGGAAAACCGCCTGATGCTCGTACACCAGATTTGACCATAACTCGCCAAGCTCATCACGTAAACGACGCTGCAAAACACTTTGGAAATGCTGTGCAAATATCTTGTTAATAACTCGCATTCGATCTTGCTCAAGCATGCCAATAGCAGGTAATGGTATGTGAACAATGAGCAAAGCATCATCAGTAGCGCACGCACTGACTTGATGCCACCCAGCCGCTAAAGGCTGGGCATCTTTTACAATAGAGAGATTTTTTAATCGTTTTAGATAAAAGGAACTCAATTGCATTGCATTCTTTGCATCACCCAACCATAAAGCCGCCTGCGGTTGACTTGGCAATGCAGTTTCAGCAGTAACACCTTGAGTATCTGCGTTGACAAGCAAACCTGGTAAGCGCTGCAAAAGCCGACGCAAAGCAAAAGGACTACTCGCTACAAAAGTCTCGCCAACTAGCGGTTGCTCAAGTTCAGTTAAAATTTGATTGATCGCCATGGCTAAGTAATCTGCCGGACCTGTGATACGAAGAAACACATGACCTGGCAAAGCCTCCACCTGCCAATGCACCGCGTTATAGCTAAATTGCTCGACTAAGGATGCCAGTCGAGCCTGCAGGGCTTGTTCTACGCCATTTGGATCATCCACTACCCAACCCCAATAACACACCGCGATATCCTTGGGGAAGCCTAGCGGCTGATACTGCGTAAGAACGTAATCGGTACTACTCAATGCTGTGCGCTGCTCGCACATGTTTTCCGTCGGCACAGTTAAACCAACAATAAATGGAGCGTTACCTTCCTCTGTAGGACTCATAATGTCTCTACGCCCCTGAGACACACGCTCTACATTAAGCGGCAAGCCTGCATCATACACACCAACGACTTGCTCTGGGCCTGCATGAACCTGCACAAACGCATTACTGTCTAGCGCGTCAATCACTCTGTCTAATGCAGCTAAACATTCGGCTGTAACGCCTTGTAATGGCCAGCAGCCAGTTAAGATTTGCTGGGCTTTGTGCAAAGAATCGGCACGTGACCAGCGACGCAATTGTGCTTGTAGCTCATAAGCTTGCTGTTCAGGGGAACGTAATTGTTCACGCCATTGTTCAAGCCATTGACGAAAAGCAGGCAAGATCCCATCAAGATCAGCTGACAGTCTTTTAAACTCCAGAGTCAGTACTCCTTGCCCATGAGCAACGTAAGGAGCACGCACTGCTATTGCAGAACACCAGCGCTGCTTCTGAGCATAGTCGAGAAAGCTTTGTGCAAAACGCAGCACCAAAGCGTGTTGCATCTTCTCTGCTAGCTCTTGCAAACCTTCGGCACAGCTATTAATAGGGATATGCAAGACAAAAAACAGCTCGTTAATAGGCAACTCAAGCTTAATCTCACAACCTGCAGGCACAGCCAAGCGTGGCAACGTCTGAGACTGCTCGTGGCGTGGCTGACAGATTAAAGGCTGTAATGCAGCGAGCACCTGTTCTTGCCAATTATCCCAGCAGCCTGGGATAACAAGCACAATGTTGAGCTTGGTGCGCAAATAGGCCATCTGATGAAAGGTTCGCAAGGATGCAGCAAAACTTGGGTCTTCTATAGACAGTGTTTGGCGATTACCGGCATAAAACTGCTGTAAAGCATGCTCACCAAGTAAACAAAACCCCAGCGCCGCATCCATCAAGATTTGCGGTGCTCGACAATACAAATGAAACTCTTCGTTGAGCACCTCCCTCTCCGTTACCAGCATTGCATCCTCTAAGCGCGGCGAAACCAGCATATCCACTAAACGCTTAAGCGCATCAACAAATAATGATGGCTTAGCTTGAAAGTGAAAAAGCGTTTCACACGCTTGAGTTTTCGCGTTGACATGCCCGCCATTGCGCTGCACAAACGCCATTAACCCATCATCTAGCGCATAATTGCAGCTGCCTCGAAACACCAAATGTTCCAAAAAATGCGCCATACCTAAATGCGCAGCTGGCTCATGATGACTGCCCGCTGCTAAACTGAGTGCTAAAGCGCACTGCTGCGCATCAGCAGCTTCTAATACATGAAGTTGACAGCCGCTGGCTAACTCTATCTCTAATAGTTGTGCAGTCGGTGAATGGATATCCTGCATATATAGCCTCTCGCGTGAATGCCTCACACGATCTACAGGCTCGACTCATAACGCAATAGTTCTTTAGAACAGCCAGGTCTGGCTCAATTGCTATTCTCTAGCAATACTAGCCATGAACAAAACGCACTATTAGTGCGTCTACCTCTCACACAAAACCTAAGTATTAACTCTAAAAAAATTAAAAAAACACCAAAGTAGCATTCAAAATACCAACTCTAACTCGACACACTGCCACTGTAGTTCAAAAAATGAAGTGCACACCTCTAACAAAGACAAATAGTGAGTAATCTATGAACAAGACAATAACCGCGTTATGCCTGACCGTTCTTATTAGCCCAGCGGCTTTCGCTGAACAATGGCTCACCAGCCTTGAAACAAAAACACCACAAGAAGGCTATGAGCTTGCAATAAAAATGTCGCGAATGGCTGTTAAACACACTCAACCATCAGCAGAGAAACGTACTGAAGTTCGAGCCAAGTACGAAAAAGATGCCGATGGATTAATAGCCGCAGCGCAAGTAGTGGCAACAAACTATCAAACAGTCGCAGCAGCGAATAACTACTGGAAGAAATAAATCTGACTCGATTTAAAAGTACACATACTCGAACGACTAAGCGCACATTACCAGCATTAAAGTGGATTTCTACCACGCAGAAACGAAAAAACCCGTTAAGCCTAAACTTAACGGGTTTTCGTAATATGGCGCAGTGGACGGGACTCGAACCCGCGACCCCCGGCGTGACAGGCCGGTATTCTAACCAACTGAACTACCACTGCGCATACTTTAAGGACAAG
>JAAXZZ010000088.1 GCA_012719655.1 Gammaproteobacteria bacterium
CAATGAGCTGGCGAGCACCATTACGCAATAAAGCAGTTAGCACATCAGTGCCAGTTTCATCTGGTTGTGAAAGAACATTCAGGGTAGTATTTGTCATGGCGTATCGCTCTACTGTTAATTATTTCTTGTCGGAAACAATCCACAGGATATGCCACCCTCTTTTCCCCTCATACACCACAAATGACTATAGCTCCAGACCTCTGCTTAGAGCTGAAAACCAATATTGACCATGGTTGCAGCAGCGCCTAGTAAGACAATTTCAGCACTGGCTTGTCGGTATTTCACGCCGACGGAAGGAATGATCGCTGGAGCAACACCAAAATGATTCAGCGGGATTTTGTCGCGATAGTCGCCCTTATAACCGTACAGTAGACCTGCTGTGAGCTTGCTGTAAAAAGGCGTACCGGAGTAATCAAAGCGCTTCCCCATATAAGCGTAATAGGAACGCTGATCAAATGAATGTAAGAAAGTTGCCGCGCCAAACAGATAACTGTTTGCTGTATGCCGCTCTAAGCCAATCAACTCTTGATTGTTATTGTGCTCAGGGTTGTGCTTAAAGTGCTTAGTGTAGACACTGGCCTGCAGATACCAGTAGGGTTCTGCGGGCACCGGCTCCATTAAATCAACGACATAAGAAGTTAAACTTTTATCGTGCCCTGTAACATTACTGCTCTGTGCAATAAAAGTCTGTTCAGCTTGCGCCATTGCGTGCAAACCTAGACTACAGAGGAGCACGCAATATGTTTTTACCGGTAAAAGATTCATGTTATGCCTTTGGTAGTGTTTTTTGAGCATGCGCATTGCGTGGCAGAAGCAAGCGCCATACTCAGTTATTTAGATTTAAGATGGCATAAAGGTTCAAAGATAGCTTGTGCAAGCCCTTACCCTAGGACATTGCAGCCAGGCCTCCCAACATCAGCCAAGACCATGCAAAACAACGAGACATTGCCGACCCGTTAGCGCACTCGATAACAATCCTCCAAACTGCTGTAGCCCATACCCGCACTTTTGTGCACTTTGATCTGTACTGGGATACGCTCTTTTAACGCCTCAACGTGACTGATAATGCCGATGGTTTTCCCCTCCGCATTAAGATTATCCAGGGCATTGAGCGCCATTTCTAAGGTTTCACTGTCTAACGTGCCAAAGCCTTCATCTAAGAATAACGAATCGATTCGAGTCTTTTGACTGACCAGTTCGGATAAAGCTAAAGCCAGTGCCAAACTCACCAGAAAGCTTTCACCACCTGACAAAGTGCGGGTATCGCGCTGGATATCGCCCTGCCAAGTGTCGATAATCTCGATTTCCAACTCACCTTGCTCACGGCGAATGAGTTGATACCGGTTATGCAACAGCGCCAACTGCCGATTGGCCAAACTGACCAAATGATCCAAGGTTAGACCTTGGACAAACTTACGATACTTACTGCCATCGGCAGAGCCAATTAAACCGTTGAGCTGCTGCCATTGATCATAAAGTACTTTTTGTTGCTCAATGCTGTGCAACACACTTTGCTGAGTCTCACGGTTATGGCTATCGGTTGTTAAAGTATGCTCTAAAGTACCTAGCTTGCGGTTTAGCTCGCTTAACTGCTGATCTATGGCTCTACGTTGCTCAGCCAGTTCGGCGCTGGAGTATTCGGTTTTCGCCTGCTTGCTGAGTTGTTCAATCTGCTCTGTGGCGGCGGTCAATAAAGTCTGCGCAGTGTGCAACTGGGTATCGAGTTCTTGCTTAAGCGCGTGCAGTTGCTCGGCGTGTTCGTCCGCCAACAAGGCGCGTAAAAACGCCTGTTCATCAGCAAAAGGACTCTGTGCTAAACGCATCTGCCACTCGGTTTGCAGGGCTAGACAACGGCCTTGGGCTTCGTTTAAGCGCTCAGTTAAGCTCAGCACCTGGCCTTGCAACTGAGCGAACTGGCTTTCGCTCTGCTGGAGCTGCTGCTGGTTTTGCGCCAAAGCATGGGCCAGATCAGCGACTGCTGGACAGGGTTGCCCTGCCTCCACCGCCAAGCCTTGCCAATGCGTCTGCGCTGCCTGCTGCAAGTGTTCTGCACTACGCAACTCACTGTGCAACGCCTGTACGCGCAGCTTTAAATCATCCAACTGCGCTTGACCATGCTTCCAGTGTTGCGCCTCTTGTCTGCGATCTTGCAACCATTGTTGAGGGCTCTCTGGCAGCTTGTAGTTCATCGCCTGCAGCTGCTCACTGAGTTGCTGCTGCTGTTGTTGCACATCTGTGTGCTGCAAGCTGATGCGCTGAGACACATCAACCTCTTGCTGGCTGTGCTGCGCGAGGTTGTTTTGCAAAGCGCTAATGTGCAGTTGTATGTCGCGCAATAGCTGTTCGGCATCACGGTACTGCTGTTCACTCATTGTTAAGCGTTCTTGCGCCGCAGTAATCAAGCTTAAGCGCTGTTGACACTCTTTCAGCTGCTGCTTGAAAGCTGTCATCGCTGGGTTAAAGTCGTCTTCTGAGAGGCTTGCAGGCAAACCTAAAACGGCTAAATGGCTCGCCTGTTCCGTCAAGACCTGTTGCAAGGCCTGCTCATCAGCGATTTGCTGCTTAAGTAAGAAATCATGCTCACTTCTTAGCTTGGCCAACCCCTCTTTACAGGCTTGCCCTTGCTCAACGAGCGTTTCTAACTCGGTGCGTTTGCCTGCCAGCGCCTGCTCTGTTTGCGAGACATTCAGCGCTTGATAAGCACTAATGGCGGGATGTTCTAAGGAGCCGCACAAAGGACAGGCTTGATCGACCTGCAGCTGTACACGATAGCTTTCCAAGCCAGCAATGTGCTGCTCTTGCTTAAGCAGTTGTTCTTTATCTTTAACCTGATCCTTTAAGATTAAATATTGAGCACGCAGTGTTTCGCGCTGTTGTTCCTGCGCAGTAATCTGCTCAATCAGTTCAGCACAGCGCTTGGCTCGTTCGCCAATCACTTGTTGTTTAACCTGCACATTTTTATAACCTTGAGCCAAGCTAAGATAGATCGAGTGCTGTCCGTGCAAGGTATTAAGCTGCGCCTGCCAGTCACCCATGCTACGTTGCGCTAACATGCGCTCCAACGCTTGCTGTTGCTCTTGCCAGGCCTTATGCAACGGCCTCAGCGTTTCTTCTTGCTGGCCATACAGGCTTTGCTGGCGCGTTAAGTCAGCTGTGATTTTTTCTATAGCGGCGGCAAGACTGCGCTGCTTAGTCTGATCCTGCACAATAGCCTGCTGCTGTTTAGCAAGATCCTCAAACTGCTTTTCCCAGCGGCTTAGATAGTGCTCTAACTGCCCGTGCTGCGGCGTTTTCTCACGAGCATTGAGCAGTTGCTGCTCTTGCTCTTGAGCGGCCTGCAATTGAGCATTAATGCTGTTAACCCAGTGCTGGGCATATTGATAGCGCTGCCAAGACAGCTGCTGCACCTGCTGCAGATTGGCATTTTGTTTTTCCTGAGCCGCGCTTAGACTCTGCTGACTGTGCTGCACATTGAGCATGGCCGCTTGTAGAGCCTTATAATCGGCTTGCAGTAACGCGGCGGGGGCATGTTCAGCTAAGCGCTGCAAATCAGCATGATGGGCGCGCTGTTTGCTGTGCGCATTATCCAGTTGCTGCTGTGCTTTAAGCTGATTGGCTTGCGCTTGATCTAAGCTACTGCGCCATTGTTGTTGCTCCTGCAATTGATCTTGCTGCGCTTTCAGCACAACAGCCTGCCGCTCAGCCTCGGCAAATTGCGACTGGGTTTCACTGAGTGCTTCGGCGCTGAGCAGCTGCACCCCCTCGGCACGGCTGCAGAGATTTTGCAGTGTATGGCGCTGCTCTTTTTGCGTTTCATAGACCTGCTGAGAAATCGCACCGTAAATTTCAGTACCAGTCAATTGCTCTAATAAACCGGCACGGTCATTGGCGTTGGCTTCTAAAAAAGCGGCAAAACCGCCCTGCGCCAGCATCATGGATTGGGTAAAGCGCTGGAAATCCAAACCCGTTAAACGTTCAACTTCTTTCGGTTTTTCGCTGAGCTTATCGGTAATAATTCGACCGTCAATATAGGCCAGTTCGGTTTTTGCATCTTGTAGCGCACCATCGGCTTTATCACGGGCACGGCGCTGACTCCAAAAGGCGCGAGAGCCTTGATCCTTGACGGCAAACTCAACCTCCACCAAGCAATCGCTGGTGTGGCGTGTCATCAGTTCGTTGCTGTTTTTAGAAATGCTACTCATGCGCGGTGTGCGACTGTAAAGCGCTAAACAAATGGCATCGAGCAAAGTGGTTTTACCCGCTCCAGTGGGTCCGGTGATGGCAAACAGACTGCTGCCATTAAAGGGCTCCTGAGTGAAGTCAATTTTCCACTCGCCCTTGAGCGCATTAATGTTTTTTAAGCGAATGCTAAGAATCTTCACGCTTCAGTCTCCTGCAGTGCTTCAAGAACCTGTGCATGTAAGCCTTTGAGCACGTGAACCTGTTCATCTGTCAGCGCTTCATTGAGCAAACGCCTAGCAAAGACTTCATCAGGGCTTAATTGGGCCAACACTTCGCCAGCGTCACGGGTTAACCCCGCTACTTTGTTGCCACGTAAACGGCGCACGCGCAAAACCTCCACCGGTAACTCAGCACAGAGTGCGGTCACTCGCTCATCTAAGTCGGCGTAGTAATCATCCACCTCCACTTGAATCTCTAGCCAAGCCACAGCGGTCGGATCAAGCTCTTCCGCCAAGGCTGCAAACTGTTGTTCTAATTGCGCTAAGCTGCCTTTTAACGAAAGTAGACGTTGAAAGCACGGGATCTCAAGCACTTGTACAGCCAGCAAACCGTTATGATCGAAATCCACTTGCAGCAGCTCTTTTTGCTGTTTGGACTCATCAAAACTCAAGGCAATCGGTGAGCCGCTATAGCGAATGTGCTCAAGACCAGCAACTTTTTGCGGACGATGAATATGACCGAGCGCTAAATAATCAAAAGCTGGAAAAGCATCGGTTGGAAAAGCAGTTAAACTGCCGACATAAATTTCCCGCACCGATTCAGTCATACTAACGCCCACAGTGGTTAAATGCCCGGTACCAATAATGGGTACATTGACACCCAACTGCGCACGTTTAGCTTCAGCTTTAGCAAACAGCTGTGCGTAGTGTTCAGCAATCGCCTGCTGTAAATCGCTTTGTTTATCTTCGGCACTTTGTCCGGCTTGGCTGCGCTGTACATCACGTGGACGAATAAAAGGTATTGCACAGACAATGGCGCCGACTTGACCATTGCGCTGCTTAACCACCAGCACCTGCTGATCTAGATTTTCTGCAACACTGGAGATCACCTGAGTATTAAGTTGTGCCAGTAAGTCTTTGCTTTCATTGAGCATGGCAACCGAATCATGATTACCAGCAAGAATCAGCAACTGACAGCCAGTATCCTGCATCTGCACAATAAAGCGGTTGTATTGCTCGCGCGCATAACTGGGCGGCGTGCCAGTATCAAAAATATCACCGGCAATAATTAACGCATCTGCTTGCTGCTCAACCACAGTCTGCACCAACCAATCACACCAAGCGCGATGTTCGGCTTGTCGGGTTTTGCCCATAAAATGCTGGCCAAGATGCCAATCTGAAGTATGTAAAATGCGCATGCGCTGGCGTCCTTTTGCTATGTATGTACGCGACAGAGGTCATAAAAAAAGCCCGCAGCTCGCCAAGTCACCTAACAATGACTCAACAAACAGCGGGCATAGTGTAGACGATTATGCGTCAGCTAAAACCAAGCCAAAGGGTAAACCTGCTGGTTCCGGGATATGCCTGGCGATGTCTTGCAAGGCGCTTTGTATCGTTTCTTCCACAACCGGATGATAGAAAGGTATTTGCAACAAGCTATGCACCGTCTCTTGGCGCTCAATGGCCAGCACCAAAAACTGCGCAACATGCTCAGCGCGCATGCCTAACATACTGGCACCCAGTAACGTACCACTGGCTTTATCAGCGTACAGACGCAGCACACCTTCGTGCTTAGACAATACTTGGCTGCGACCATTGCTCTGGGTTTTCGCCGTACCAATCAAAATATCATTTGGATTGAGTTGATCAAAACGCGCACCGACACTGATCACATCAGGATGAGTAAAGGCAATTGCGATCGCTGTTTTGCGTTTAAAGGCAAGTGGCTTTGCTTGTACAGCATTAAAGCCGGCCATCGCACCTTCATCTGCAGCCTCGTGCATTAACGCACGCTGACCATTGCTATCACCGACAATAAACACCGGATGTTCACCCAACTGCATGGTTTGCGGATTAAACAGCGGTTGACCACGCTCATCGAGCTCAAAGCCTGCTTCGGTCAGATTAAGCTGATCGGTATTGGGGCGACGCCCAAGCGCCACCAGCACTTTATCCACACGCACCTGCTGGTCACCCGCTTTCAGTAATACGCCCTGCTCGGCTTGCGCCAGTTCAGCAGGCGCACCAAGATACAGCTGCATCTCTTGAGCAAACTCGGCCAACGCATACTGGCTCACCACTGGATCACTGATACCACCAACGCTGGTGGCCATATCCGCACCATGCACTTCAACACCCAAACGTGACAACGCCAAACCCATTTCCAAGCCAATTGCACCCAAACCAAGAATACCAATGGTTTTGGGCAATTCTTGCATCTCAAAAAACTCATCAGTGGTAAGGCAATGCTCAGCAAAAGGCTGCAAGAAACCCGGCATGACTGGACGTGAACCGGTAGCGATAATCACCGCTTTGGCTTGGATCTGCTGCTTGCCATGGGCTTGTTCAACCTCAAGTAAAGTTGGCGTTAGAAAACGCGCACGCCCCATAATCAACTGCTCACCGGCAGCACGCTCAGCACCCGCGGCAGCACCAGCGGCGAATGTATCCCGTTGACGACGCAACTCAGCCCACGCCTGCTGGGTATCAAGCTGCAAATGCTCAGCACCACTGATACCGTAGCGTGGAAAATCTTTCTGCGCATGCCAAGATTCGCTAATGTGCAGCGCCACTTTCGACGGCATACAACCCACACGCGCACAGGTCGTACCCAGAGGGCCCGTATCAATTAAAACAAAGCTTTTCTTGGCTCGTCGCACTTCACGCAACGCATACAAACCTGCAGTACCGGCACCAATAATTGCGACATCGACATTCATTTGTCCAGACATACGGCTCTCCATTGATTTATCTTGGCTTTACGCTAGCACATCCAGTGTATGAATAAGCACAATTAAATACATTTAAATATAATATTTACGGATACTATGCATAACAGCACAAACCGTATGGCAGGCGCAAGATGTGCGGTCTTGTTGCGTTTGCTGTTGTGCGGGCCAGCGGCCCGCGCTCCCAAGCGTAAGATTTATAATTTTCGCAGTTTTGCGGGCCGGCGGTGCGCGCTCCCAGATGTCGACCTACACAGGGGCTTGCGTGCTTAATGTCAACGCGAATGGTCAATGAGTACTGTGCTGGGTCTGTGGCCAGCGGAGCCAGGGATGGCGCAGCCCCGAATCGAGTCAGGATGACTCGTTAAGGGAAGAACAGATGCAGCGCAGCACGCTAAGCGCAAGATTTAAAGTTTTGTCGTTGTGCGGGCCAGCGGCCCGCGCTCCCAAGCGTAAGATTTATAATTTTCGCAGTTTTACGGGCCGGCGGTCCGTGCTCTAGGTGTAAAACTTAAAGGGCTGATGTTGTGCAAGCCATCACTTAAGCGCCGCACCAATACACTTAATGCTCTTTGATTTCTGAGCGCGGTCCATGCAGCAAACGGTTAGCACCGCCAGCATGCAACAAGCGCACGCTGGTGATCCCCGCAACCTCATGCCCCTTTTCCGTTAAGGTATTCGCAATTTGATCGATCACCGCAACCACCAACATACCCAGCAAACCTTGGTTGGTGTTTTGCTGCTCTGCAGTGGATGCAGTCGCAGCACCTTCCCACAGTTTCTCACCGGTTTTTAACGAGACTAAACGCGCTTGCGCCGTCACTCGCGTGTCACTGGCAATAATTTTATAGCTGGTACCGTACTCAGTTATTTTTAAGTAAACCACAGCATCGGCAGCAAAAATTTCACGCAGCTTCTCTAAAGGAATCGCATGTATATCACTCGGCTCAGTCACACCATTATGTTTGAGTAAGTCATTTACTACAGCAACTGGAAACACATAGTAACCAGACTCAGCTAATGGATAGGTTACTTGTGAAAGAAAGCTATAACCAGCATTCACATCCAAACTGTCATTGAGTGGCGGTAACACCAAAATAGACAGCGGATTTTCTTCTTTAAACTGAGTGTAATCGTAAGCCGTTTGCGACTGGCTAGCACACCCCACTAATAACAAGATCGAGAGTACGCCCAATACATGTATCAACTGCTTCATTAGAACTGTCCCTGTTTCTCAATAAGAAAATTTATAAAAGTAGCCGACTCTGGAAACAACTGTTTCTCTGTTACCAGATGACCAATTCCATCTTCATCACGCCCAAGATTAAAATACAACAAAGCTAAATGTGCATGCATACCCGGTGCAGCACGCGTGCCTTTAGCTTGAGCCTTTTCAATCGTTTTCTCGAGTGTCGCAATCTGCGCCTGAACATCATGCTTACTAGGCACAAAATAACTATAAAGGGATGCCTGATACCCTTCCCACTCATACAGCGCTTGTTGTTTTGGCGCGCAACCAGCCATTACCAAACTCAACCCTAAGAGTAAAAAAATCCTTTTAATCATTGGACTACAGGACTCCATGCACGATTATCAATACCATTAACCAAGTGATTAACCGCTTCACGAATCGCCAAATCTAACACTTTACCGTTCAAGGTTGAGTCATAGCTTGCCGTACCACCGAAACCAATGATTTCACGGTTAGACAATGCGTACTCACCGGCACCTTGCACCGAATACACCACCTCAGAGGTGTTTACATTAACAATATTAAGGTTCACTTTCGCGTAAGCCACTTGCGATTTAGCACGCCCTAAAATACCAAACAACTGATGGTCACCCACTTCTTTACGGCCAAACTCAGTGACATCGCCAGTGATCACATAGTGGGCGCCTTTAAGGTTTTGTTGCTTACCTTGAATGTTCGCTTCAGCTTGCAGCTCGCCCATATTGGTACGGTCTAATACAGTAAAACGATTACTTTGCTGTAAATGTGTCACCAGTGTTGTTTTGGCCTGATTACCTAAACGATCGACACCATCAGAAAAAATACCGCGCTGATAACTTGAACGGTTATCGAACTTACCCACCGAAATGGGTGTTCTGGGTCCTTGGTAATAACTACTCGCACTGTTCACTTGTGGTGCTTCAATAGTCCGCGAAGTTTCAGTGGCGCAACCGGCTAGCAATATAATTGAAAGTCCGAAAACTACAGATAATCCTTTGTCTCTCATCATTCAAACCTACTGAGTTAAATAGTAAACAAGGTATGGCATACCGTTGAATTTAAGGAAGCAGTCTAGCTTAATATGCATCATTGAGCTGTTCTAAAAAGACCAATCAGCCTTTTTAACAACTAAGCGGATCAATAAAGTCTCGATGTTTGACGCAGTACACATATTCAAAAAGGCGCGTTACCCCGGCATCTTTAAAACGCCACTCCTGACCCAGCGCATCACGCTCTTCAAGGCATTCAAGGATAAAAGTATCGCCCAACAACTGTTCTACTTGTTCGGGTGACACGGCAAAAGGGGGGCCATTCATTTCCGCTTGTGGGTAATCCAGCGTCAGCAATAACCCTTGGCAAGTATTTGGCAAATACTTAGATAAATGCTCTGCATAAAGACGGCGCAACTCATCGGGTAAAGCAATTAAAGACGCACGGTCGTAAAAAGCATCCACAGCGGCTAAATCATCAGCGCTCAAAGCAAAAAAATCGCCACATAAAATACTAATGGAACCTGCACTGTAACGTTTGAAAGCACCTTGCTGAATGACCGTCGGTGACATTTTGCGCTCTGCAAAAAAATCCACCACAGCCTTTTCAATCAGCTCAACACCCAGCACACAATAGCCCTGCTCAGCTAACCAGAGCAGATCCAAACTCTTGCCGCATAACGGTACAAAGACACAACGGCCTGGCGCAACCTGTAAAGTCGGCCAATATTTCTTCAGCTCTGGATTCACTTCTTGGCGATGAAAACCAATTTGATTACGCTGCCAACGCGCCTGCCAAAACCCTTCTTCCATCATTAATGCTCGCTTAAATAATCAGCAGCAAACATATAACTGTTCAATAGATATAGCCAGCGGACGAAAGAAATCATTCGAAATCAGCTGTACGGCAGACGCCAGAGTGGCTAACTGGCGGGCCAGCGGCCCGCGCTCCTAGAGGTCGACCAGATAGAGGCTTGCGTGCTTAATGCCAACGCGAATGGTCAATGAGTACTGTGCTGGATCTGTGGCCAGCGGAGCTAGGGATGGCGCAGCCCCGAATCGAGTCAGGATGACTCGCTGAGGGAAGAACAGATGCAGCGCAGTACGCTAAGCGTAAGATTTAAAGTTTTGTCGTTATGCGGGCCAGCGGCCCGCGCTCCTAGAGGTCGACCAGATAGAGACTTGCGTGCTTAATGCCAACGCGAATGGTCAATGAGTACTGTGCTGGATCTGTGGCCAGCGGAGCCAGGGATGGCGTAGCCCCGAATCGAGTCAGGATGACTCGTTGAGGGAAGAACAGATGCAGCGCAGTACGCTAAGCGCAAGATTTAAAGTTTTGTCGTTGTGCGGGCCAGCGGCCCGCGCTCCTAGACGCAAAACTTGAAGGTCTGCTGTTTTGCGGGTCAGCGGTTCACGCTCCTAGATAGAGGCACTCTCAGCGCTAGTGCGCCCGAAGGTATGCGCTCCCAGAGGCCTCAACACTCAGAGTCAGCTTGCTAGGACTTAATCGCTGACTAACGACCATTGCTTGCTCAGACGCTTATCCGACACTGCAATCTTAGTACCCAGTTGCTGAGCAAACAACGACACGCGGTACTCTTCCAGCATCCAACGGTACAGCGTCAGCGCCTCATCGTACTTGCCTTCTTGCGCATGTTTAGACTGGCGTTTCTTCAGCTGATCTAAATACCCCGTCAACTCAATCGTCCACACTCGGTCCTGTTGCACTTGGCTTGGCAGCTTCTCCAGACGTTGCTCAATCGCTTTCAGATAACGTGGGTACTCCTGCAGCCACTGTGCTGGCGTATCACGCACAAACCCGGCATAGAGCAAACTGGCGAGCTGCGCTTTAATATCATTTAAGGACACCGCCATCGACAGATCGATCCGTCCTTTCAAACGTTTTTTAAGCGCATGCCAACGCTGCAAAATCAGCAAAACGGTTTTAGCTAAATGCTCGGCCACCGGCACCAATTCACCACGCTTAGCACTGGCCAATTGAGCCACCGACTCTGCATCACGCGGCAACAGGGTTAAACCCTGCAACATACAACGATCGACACTGGCTAACAGAATATCTTCCGTCAGCGCCTCAATGCGGCCTAAATCACGGTACAGCAAAGCCATTTCCGTTAACCCTGGCAAACGGCTGCGCACATACTTAGCCGGCTCTGCCACCTGCTGTAGCAGTAAGCGTTGCAAAGCGCGGCGATGCTCGTGATCAGCTTGTTGCTGAGTCGAGAAGCGCCCTTCCTGCACCTCACCAGCGTTATCCACTAGCGCTGGGTACACCGTCATCGCCATGCCAGCCACTGTATGGGTCGTTTGTGCAGCCACGGCAAAGGTGTCCGCCGCCACTGTCTGCGTTGCCGTTTTCGTGTGTTTGAGTTCAGCCAAGGCTTGCTGACTGGCCTCAGAAAAACGACGGCGCAATTGCGCCAAGTCACGACCTTCGCCCAAATACTGACCTGCAGCATCAACCACTTCTATGTTCATGCGTAAATGCTCTTCAAGCTGCTCTACCGCTTGCTGCCAAAGCTCTTCACTGACCCGCACACCGGTTATGCGTAATAACTGCTGACCCAGCGCTTCAGTCAGCGAGCCTTGGGCAAACGGCAGGCCTTCGAGCGCGGCGCCAACAAAGTCAGGCACAGGAACAAAATTTTTGCGCACTGCTTTGGGTAAGTTGCGCACCATAGCGATGCAGCGCGTGGCCAACAAACCGGGCACCAGCCACTGCAATAAAGCTTCTGGCACTTGCGCTAGCAAGGGTGCCGGAATCGTCACCGTGACGCCATCTCGTACATGCCCAGGCTCAAAGTGATAACTGAGCGGCAGCTGAATGTCCTGCCAATTTAAAGTGTCAGGATACTGATTTGCTGTCACTTCAGTGGCATCGCGCGCCAGCGCATCCTCTTGGGTCATCAGCAATAACTGCGGATTTTTCTCGCGACTGCGCTTGTACCAACGATCAAAACTGGCGGTCTGATAAATATCTGCTGGAATATGTTGATCATAATAGGCAAACAGGGTCTCTTCATCAGCTAAAATATCGCGGCGACGGGCTTTGGCCTCCAGCTTATCCAACGTGGCCAATAACTCACGATTGGCTTGCAAACAGTGCGCGCGACTGAGAATTTGATTGGCAACTAAGCCTTCACGAATAAAAGTTTCTCGGCTGAGCACTGGATCAATCGGCCCATAATGCACGGCGCGGCGACCAATGATAATCAAGCCATATAAAGTCACTTGCTCATAAGCCACCACTTGCCCGCGACGCTTTTCCCAGTGTGGTTCAAGGTAGGTGCGCTTAAGTAGGTGCTCCGCCAGCTGCTCAGCCCACTCTGGCTCAATTTTCGCCACTAAGCGGGCAAACAGTTTGGTGGTTTCCACCAACTCAGCGGCCATCAACCACTGCGGACGTTTACGCCCCAAGGTGCTGGACGGATGGATATGAAAGCGCCGCTGCCGCGCACCTAAAAAGTCATTGTCTTCGGTTTTTTGGCCGATTTGACTCAGCAAGCCAGTCAACAATGCTTTATGCAATTGCGCGTAATCGCAGGGCTGCTCGTTAAAGGGCAGCTTAAGCTCACGACAAATTAAGGCGAGCTGGCGGTGCGCATCGCGCCATTCACGCATGCGTAAATAATTAAGAAAATGCGTACGACACCAGCGGCGCACACCCGAACTGCCCAGCGCTAAACGCTGTTCTTCAAAGCTGCGCCAAATATTAATTAAGACAGCAAAGTCAGAATCTGGATCTTTCCATTGGGCATGGGCTTGATCAGCGGCTTGCTGTTTGTCCGCTGGGCGCTCACGGGGGTCTTGAATCGACAAGGCACTGGCGACAATCAGCATCTCGCGCAAACTGCCTTGTTCAGCAGCAGCCAGCAGCATGCGCCCCACTCGAGGGTCGATGGGTAACCGCGCCAACTGCTGACCTAAACCAGTCAGCTTACCGTAGCGGTCGACTGCGCTGAGTTCTTGCAGCACATTAAAGCCATCACTGATGGCCTTGCCTTCGGGTGGCTCAATAAAGGGAAAGTCTTCAATAGCGCCCAGACGCAAATGCAGCATCTGCAAAATCACTGCCGCCAAGTTGGTGCGCAAAATCTCTGGATCAGTAAACTCCGGCCGGCCTAGAAAATCGGCTTCGCTGTACAGACGAATACAAATCCCCGCCTCCACGCGACCACAACGGCCTTGGCGCTGATTGGCACTGGCGCGGGAAATGGCTTCAATCGGCAAACGTTGAATTTTCGCCCGATAACTGTAACGGCTGATGCGCGCCGTGCCGCTATCAATCACATAGCGAATACCCGGCACAGTGAGCGAGGTTTCCGCCACGTTGGTGGCCAAAATCACTTTACGCGCAGGGCTGCTTTGGAAAATCTTTTGCTGCTCGCTGGGCGATAAACGTGCATACAGCGGTAAAATCTCGGTGTGTTTGAGCTGGGCTTTGCGCAACACTTCCGCACATTCACGAATCTCGCGCTCACCGGGTAAAAACACCAAGACATCACCGGGTAAACGCTTTTCGCGGCGCTCATGCTCAGCGATTTCTAGCAAACCATTTAAGATACCCTGATCAACGCTGAGGTCTTCTTCAAGGGTATTACCGTCTTCATCTTGGCTGGCCACTAACGGGCGATACCAGGTTTCCACTGGATACGTACGGCCAGACACTTCGATAATCGGTGCGTCATCAAAATGCCTAGAGAAGCGCTCAAGATCAATGGTCGCCGAGGTGATAATGACTTTTAGATCAGGGCGGCGCGGTAGCAGCTGTTTGATATAACCCAGCAAGAAGTCAATATTAAGACTGCGCTCATGGGCTTCATCAATAATGATGGTGTCATAACGCTGCAGAAAACGGTCACGCCCCGTTTCTGCGAGCAAAATACCATCGGTCATCAGTTTAATCAGGGTGCGTTCATGACTCTGATCTTCATAGCGCACCTGATAACCCACCAGCTCACCCAAGGGGCTGGCGATTTCTTCAGCAATTCGCGCGGCCACACTGCGCGCCGCCAAACGGCGTGGCTGAGTATGGCCAATCAGACCTTGGGTGCCGCGCCCCATCTCCAGACATAGTTTAGGCAGCTGAGTGGTTTTACCAGAGCCTGTCTCACCGGCAATGATCAACACCTGATGCTTGGCCAGCGCCTGCTTAATCTCTTCGCGGCGCTCAGCAATGGGTAAACTGTCATCGTAATGAATCGGCGGGATACTTAAACGACGGTGCTCCACCTGCTGGCAGGACTTATCTAGATCCTGCTGCCACTGGACTAAGGCACTGTCATGCTCAGGCTTTTTCAATAACGCCGAAAGTCGCTGACGCAAGCGATGCTGGTCAGCGCTCATAGCCTGCTTGATGTGTGCGTGTAATGCGTGCGTGGTGTTTAGCTTGCTCATCAACTACTAATACAGTTTAACTACAGAGCCGCGTATTGTCGCAGATTCATCCGTGCTTTGCTGCCTCATTGCTATTTACACAGCGCACGTGGCGCATTTTAAATTGTATACTCAAGGCATATCTCTTTTCTGCAGCGCCAGTTCAAGCTGCATTGCTCTGAGGACCTGATTCTATGCTTATGGTTATTTCGCCAGCTAAAACACTGGATTACACCAGCCCCTTGGCCACTCAAGAATACAGCCTGCCACGCTACCTTGAGCAATCGGCCCAGCTGATCGAAGTGTTACGCAAACTCTCACCCAATGAACTCGCAGAGCTGATGAAGCTCTCTGATAAATTGGCCGGTCTTAACGTAGCGCGCTTTACTGAGTGGCAGCCTGATTTTACGCTTGAGAATGCTAGACAAGCGATCTTGGCCTTTCGCGGTGATGTCTATACCGGCTTAGATGCCGACAGTTTAAGCGCGGCTGATTTTCAATACGCACAGCAACACTTGCGCATTCTTTCCGGTCTTTATGGTGTGTTACGCCCTCTGGACTTAATACAGCCTTACCGTTTAGAAATGGGCACCAAGCTCAACAACCCTGCCGGTCATAACCTGTATGAGTTCTGGGGCGAACAAATCACTGAGTCACTCAATCAATGCTTAGCCGAACAAAACACTGACATACTGCTGAATTTGGCTTCCAATGAGTACTTTAAAGCAGTCAAGCCCAAGCAGTTGAAAGCAACCTTGATCAATGTTGACTTTAAAGACTTAAAAAACGGTCAATACAAAATCATTAGCTTTTACGCCAAAAAAGCGCGCGGCATGATGGCCCGCTATGTGATTGAAAATAAAATTGACTCAGTCGCGGGACTGCGCAAGTTCAACACGCAAGGCTATTACTACAGCGCCGAGCAATCCAAGCCTGAGCATTTAGTGTTTTTACGCGACCAACCTGAGGACTAGCCTGATGCTGCCACCGGCGTTGATTCCCCTGACATGGTTAGTCTTGCTGCTACGCTACCCTAAGCGCACGCTCGCCATTGGTTTGCCTATTGTGCTGACCTTAGCGAGCATTGCTGGCTGGCTCATTCTCGACCAGCACAGCAACCAGCGCCGGCTTGATCGTTTAGACATGCAAATCACTTATGCACCCACTGAGTGCACAGTTGACGCGCCCCTACGTGTGCAATTACGTAACAGTACTGATCAGTCACTGATCAATTTAAAATGGCGTATCGCTGCTTACCGCCCTGGCGAAGATATCAACTTGGTTGAAACCCTGTTTACCGAAGCGCGCTACAGCAGTGCAAGCCCCTTGGCGCCTAACGCACAATGGCATACCTGCTTGCCGCTACCGAGTTTGCGTGCAGGCTATCGCCCAAGCACACTTGAGTTTCGAATTGAACGTCGCCAAGGTCATTTTGTTCGATAAATACGCTACTCACTGCAGTTAAGTGTGGCGAATGGCCGCCCTCTTGGTTACTATCGGTGACACTTGAGTGTTGAGTGGCATCATGTACATTTATCGATTAGTCCTCATTTTAGTTGTTGGGATTTATTTGTTTTCACCCGCCATCATGGACTGGTGGACTGCTCCCGGCAGTGTTTGGTATCGCCCGTATTTATTGTGGCTGATTCTGATTGTGGTCACTTTTATTTTGCAGAGCCAACAAGATGCCGACGAGCTTTAGCCTTAGCCAGCTGGTTTTAATCAGCACCACATACTTACTTACGCTGTTTGGTGTGGCCTGGGCGACAGAAAAAGGCTGGGTCCCACGTTGGATCGTGCGCCATCCCATCACTTATATTTTGTCGTTGGGCGTATACGCCAGCGCCTGGGCATTTTTTGGCTCAGTGGGCCTAGCCTATCAGTACGATTATGGCTTTCTAGCGATTTACCTCGGTTTATCCGGTGCATTCTTATTGGCACCGGTACTGCTGTACCCAATTCTGCATTTAACCCGAACGCACCAACTGTCTTCGTTAGCAGACTTATTTGCATTTCGCTTTCGTAGCAGCTGGGTGGGGGCAATCACTACCATTGGCCTACTGTTTGGTGCGCTACCCTTATTAGCCTTACAGATCCAAGCGGTTGCCGACACCATTGGGATTCTCACTCGCGAACCGATTCAAGACCGCGTTGCATTAGCCTTTTGTATTTTAATCACGTTATTTTCAATCTTATTCGGTGCCAGACACGTTGCGACCCGTGAGAAACATGAAGGCTTAGTCTTTGCCATTGCCTTTGAATCACTGGTTAAACTGATCGCGTTGTTAGCCATCGGCGCTTACGCATTGTTTGTTGTGTTTGACGGCCCGAATGATTTAGAAATATGGCTGTCGCAAAATAAAGACATCCTCAGCGATCTACAAATCCCCTTGCAAGAAGGTCCGTGGCGCACCTTATTACTACTCTTTTTCGCCTCGGCCACAGTGATGCCACATATGTATCACATGATTTTCACCGAGAACCTCAACCCGCGCTCGATGGTCAGTGCCAGTTGGGGGGTGCCACTGTTTTTACTGCTGATGAGTTTACCTGTGCTGCCCATCCTATGGGCGGGACTCAAACTCGGTGCACCCACCTCGCCAGAATACTTCACTCTTGGTTTAGGTTTAGCAGCCAATAATGAACGTCTCACCTTACTGGCTTATATGGGTGGCCTGTCCGCGGCCAGCGGCGTGATTATCGTATTGACCTTAGCCCTGTCCGGCATGGTGCTCAACCATATCGTTTTGCCGCTGTATCAACCGCCAGCCGAAGGTAATATTTACCGTTGGCTAAAATGGACAAGACGCTTACTGATCTGCACCATTATTGTCGCCGGCTACGGTTTCTATCTACTACTGCGCTCGGAACAAGACTTATCCAACCTAGGTTTGATCGCCTTTGTCGCGACTTTGCAGTTTTTACCGGGGTTGCTCTCAGTGCTGTATTGGCCCAAAGCCAATAGCAATGGTTTTATCACTGGCGCACTGATGGGCATGCTGGTTTGGACGATCGGCATGTTGTTACCTATGGTGAGCAACATCCAAGAGTTCTCTCTGCCTTGGTTTGATTACACTTATGTTTTGGATGACCGCAACTGGCACTTCTCGGCCATTGCCGCACTGGCAGCAAACTGCCTTACTTTTGTCGTGGTATCGCTATTAACGCGCACCAGCAGTGAAGAGCAGCGTGCCGCGCAAGCCTGTGTCGTCAACAATGTGCGCCGTCCGGAACGCCGTGAATTATTGGCTCGCACAGCGCAGCAATTTGTGGCAGAGCTGTCCAAACCATTAGGTGCAGTCACCGCGCAACGGGAAGTTGAACAGGCCATGCAAGACTTGCAACTGCCCTTTGACGAACGTCGCCCATTTGCCTTGCGCCGTTTACGCGACCGCATTGAAGCAAACTTATCAGGTCTAATGGGCCCAAGCGTTGCGCAAGATTTAGTCGGCACTTTTTTGCCTTATAAAGCGGGCAGTGAAACTTATGTCACCGAAGACATTCACTTTATTGAAAGCCGTCTTGAAGAGTATCGCTCACGTCTTACCGGTCTTGCCGCCGAACTGGATGTGCTGCGGCGCTATCACCGACAAACGTTGCAAGACTTACCCATGGGTGTGTGCTCACTGGCTAAGGACAATGAAATCCTCATGTGGAACCACGCCCTCGAAGATCTCACTGGAATTACCGCCTCACGCGTGGTGGGCTCACGACTGGATAGCATCGACGCCCCGTGGCGTGATTTACTGCTTGAGTTTGCCCAAGGCAGTCGCTCTCATTTACACAAGCATGCACTGCAAGGCTTGTACGAAGCACGCTGGCTCAACTTGCACAAAGCAGCCATTGATGAACCTTTAGCACCTGGCAATACCGGTTTAGTGCTGCTCGTTGAAGATGCCACCAAAACGCGCTTACTCGAAGATAAGCTGGTGCACTCAGAGCGTTTAGCCTCGATTGGCCGACTCGCCGCTGGGGTTGCCCATGAGATTGGCAATCCGATTACCGGCATTGCTTGCTTGGCGCAAAACCTGCGCGAAGAGCGCAGTGAAGACGCTGAAATCATTGAAATGAGCAATCAAATCCTCGAACAAACCAAGCGCGTGTCGCGCATTGTGCAGTCACTGATGAGTTTTTCACACTCAGGCCAACAACAGCACGACAATCATGAGCCGGTCAGCCTGTTCGACACCTGTGCTGAAGCGATGCATTTACTCAGTCTGAACAAGCTCAGTAAAGCGGTAAACTTTTTTAACCTATGCAACCCACAGCATTGGGTGCTTGGCGATGCGCAGCGCCTCGCCCAAGTACTGATCAACTTATTATCCAATGCCCGCGATGCCAGCCCTGAACAAGGGAACATTTATATTCGCACAACCGCGACTCTTTCTCATGTAGAGTTATCCATTGAAGATCAAGGTACTGGCATCAGCACTGCCAATTTAGAACACTTATTCGAGCCTTTCTTCACCACTAAAGACCCAGGCCAAGGTACAGGACTGGGCTTAGCTTTGGTTTATTCAATTATTGAAGAACACCACGGGGAAATCCATGTTGACAGTCCCTGGGATACAGAGCAGCAGCGTGGCACTCGTTTCCGCATTCGCCTGCCGCGCCATGTTCCAACCTCCAGCCCAGTAGTGAATGGTGTGCTATGAACAGCATCATGCTGACGCACCTTTTCATTCTGTTTGTTTAGAGAGAGTATCAATGCATCATATTTTGATTGTTGAAGATGAGCCTATTATTCGTTCAGCATTGCGACGTTTACTTGAGCGTAACAGCTATCAGGTCAGCGAAGCAGGTTCCGTGCAAGAAGCACAAGAGCGCTATAACATTCAATCATTTGATTTGATCATTAGCGATTTGCGCTTACCAGGTGCGCCCGGCACCGAAATGATTAAATTAGCCGAGCCTAAGCCGGTACTGATCATGACCAGCTATGCCAGCCTGCGCTCTGCCGTTGATTCTATGCGTTTAGGCGCCATTGATTATATTGCCAAACCTTTTGATCATGATGAGATGCTGCAAACCATCGCCCGCATTATCAATGACTATCAACTACAGGCAGAACAGGCTCAGAGCCACGACGACGCTCTGCTCGATGCCGAAACTGAAGAAGGGCTTGATAATTCTGATATCGGCATTATTGGTAGCAGTGCAGTCATGCGTGCGCTTTACAGCAAAATACGCAAAGTTGCCCCAACGGATTCGAACGTGCTCATTCAGGGCGAATCCGGAACAGGTAAAGAATTGGTGGCACGGGCGCTGCATAATTTATCCAAGCGTGCCAACGCGCCAATGATCTCGGTGAACTGCGCAGCGATTCCTGAATCTCTCATTGAGTCAGAGTTGTTTGGCCATGAGAAAGGCGCTTTCACCGGTGCCGTATCAGCGCGCACCGGTTTGGTAGAAGCAGCGCATGGTGGCACATTATTTTTAGATGAAATTGGTGAACTGCCATTAGAAGCACAAGCGCGTTTACTGCGCGTACTGCAAGAGGGTGAAATCCGTCGAGTGGGCTCAGTCCAATCACAAAAAGTTGATGTACGCCTGGTCGCGGCCACTCATCGTGATTTAAAAAATCTCGCGAAAACCGGTGGTTTCCGTGAAGACTTATATTACCGTTTGCATGTCATCGCCCTGCACTTGCCGGCTTTGCGTGCCCGTGAGAACGATGTGGTAGAAATTGCCGACATCCTGCTTGAGCGCCAACGTCTACGCATGAAAAAAGAGCCGATGGGCTTTACTGCGCAAGCGAAAAAAGCACTGCAAAAATACAGCTGGCCAGGCAACGTACGCGAACTGGAAAATGCCTTAGAGCGTGCTGTGATTCTCTGCGAAGGCTCGCAAGTGACCACTGAGTTAATGGGCATTGATGTGGACCTAGATGCTGTGGATAGTGCAAGTGAACTGGCCAGTAGCGCCGCCTTGGCAAGCGCAAATCAATCGGCTACGGCCGCTGCTAAACAAGAAGCGGAGCCTGTCGCCAGCGATTTATCTTTGGAGGATTACTTCCAACGTTTTGTGCTTGAGCATCAAGATCATATGACCGAAACTGATTTAGCCAGTAAACTTGGCATCAGTCGCAAATGTTTATGGGAACGTCGTCAGCGCTTTGGTATTCCACGTCGCAAAACCCCAAATACCCCATAACAACAAGAGTTCATAACAGGGAGTGCCGATGAATCGTATACTACAAGACATCACTATTATGCTGCGCGCCAACTTATGGTTGGTGCCCGTTTTAGGCGCTCTGGTCGCTGCATTATTTTACTTTGTCGCCCCACCCCCACCGATGCAGGCCACCATGAGTACGGGCGGTGTTGGCGGCGGTTACGCACACTTTGCTGAACAATTACGCGCAGAACTGGCCAAAGAAGGTTTTGAATTAAAGCTGGTTAACAGCACAGGCTCGCGTGAAAACACTGAGCGCCTGCTCGACCACAACAGCGGCGTACAACTGGCGCTACTGCAAAGCGGACAAGAACTTGAACTGGATGAAAAGCAGCGTAGCAGCTGATTAATCTGGGCGCAGTATTTCAAGAACCCTTGTGGTTGTTTGCTCGCAAAGATCTAGCCATCGACACCCTCAGCGATTTAATCAATTTGCGCACCGCCATTGGCGCCAACAACGGCGGTATTCGCATTGTTGTCAATCCCATGCTTGCAGCCAATCAAATTGACCATGAAAATCTGCCAGCAGGCTGGCAAACCTCTAGCGGCAAAAAAGCCTTGGCAGCGTTGCTTGCTAACGAACTGGATGCGGCTTTTTTCTTAGGCCCTGCTGAAAGCGCCCTAGTGCAAGAAGCCGCCAGTCACAGTGAATTGCAGCTGGTTAGTTTTAACCAAGCCGCTGCCTATCGTGCCCGTCTACCCTTTATTACTGAGATCAAGGTGGGTCAAGGCTTACTTAACTTAGCCACTAATCAGCCACAACAGGACACCAGTACCGTAGGCCCAGTGGCGATGCTAATCGCCAACGAATCGTTTCACCCGGCGCTGACGGCACTGATCTTAGCGGCTGCACAAGAAGTGATGAAATCAGGCACCTTAATTGATGAGCCTGACAGTTGGCCGAAAAATCTACCCAACGATTTTGCCACACTGACTGAAGCGCAGTACTTTCACGATAAAGGTTTACCGCTACTGCAGCGTTACCTACCCTTTAGAATTGCGTCACTAGCTGACCGCTATATTATTTTAGTGATCCCTTTATTGGTGCTGCTGTTTCCATTGTTTAAAATTGCCGGCCCGGTTTATCGCTGGCGCATTCGTGCACGCATTTATCGCTGGTACAAGTACCTAAGAGACGTTGATAAGCAACTGTCCAACAATACTTTACCTGCTCATGTGGATGACGAAATCAAACGCCTGACCGCACTGCAAGACGAACTGGCTAAAGTTGAGGTACCACTGTCGTACACCAACGAGCTGTATCAATTACACTTACATGTTCGTTATGTTTTACAGCGTTTAGATCGTCTCAAAGCTGAGCGAGACAACAAAGCCGCTTAATTTTATTTCTCATTTTACTGCTGTGATTCCATGCCGTGCATTGCACAGCATGGCTCGTGGCTGTTTTAGCCTACAGGTTAAACCATCATGCCTCTGCACCATTGTATTATTCATTTTATTGATAAAAAACCCGATGACAGCCCTGCGATGCTAAAAACACGCAGCGAATGTTTGCCACAGAGCAGCGCCGTAGAGCATGTATTGGCGGACATCAATGACAGCTATAACAGCAAACCGAGCAAAGCGTGGGGGCTGTTTCACACCGATCACACACAATATCCACTGCCTGCTTGGCTTGCTGATTACCTTGCGGAAAAAATTGATTTCACCCAGTTCAGCCGCGATGCCGTTGAGCATCTAAAAAAACAGCTGGATACGTTAAATATCACCTTATCCGGGCATGTACTGTTTGCCCACTATCAACAAGGTATGACTGACTATCTAACGATTGCCGTGCTGCAGCACAGTGAAGGAATGGTCATTAGCGAAGAATTGGGCGTTGACTCGGCGCGTCATCTCGATCTTGGCCAGATGCATTTGGCCGCGCGCATCAACTTATCTGAATGGCAAAACAACAGCCAGTCCAAGCAATATATATCCTTTATCAAAGGCAAAAACGGTAAAAAAGTCATTGATGGTTTCCGCGACTTCTTAGGCTGTCAAGAAGGTGTGGATGGTCCTAGCGAAACCCGCACACTGTTAAAAGCCTTTAGCGATTTTGTCGAAAGTGAAGACTTACCTGAAGAACAAGCGCGTGAGAAAACCAGTAATCTAATCAGTTATGCCAATAACCAAACGCGCCGTGGCGAGGTGGTCAGCATTGAAGGTTTATCCGAAGCCCTTGATGAAGATAACCCGAAAGCGTTTTACGATCATATTCGTAATAAAGATTATGGTTTGTCGCCAGAAATCCCCGCCGACAAACGCACCTTAAATGCTTTCCATCGTTTTACTGGGCGGGCAGAAGGCATCTCGATTAGCTTTGAGTCGCACCTATTGGGTTCTAAAGTCGAATACGATGAAGGCCGCGATATGCTGATCATTCGCCAGTTACCAACGCAACTCAAAGATCAACTCAAGCGTAATAAGGACTAATATGCGCCTGTCTGATGCTGTTTTACAGCAATGCCATTACCAACATGCAAGCGCTTTAAATCTGGATCCAAATCGTGATTTTGGTTTCTCAATGCTCAAGGCCGACGTTCGCCTAGACGATTTGCGCAAATGGCTTGATCGCCAACAACAGTTGCTCTGGGCTAATCACGGCCCAGCGGTCTTAATCTGGCTGCAAGGCCCTGATTGCTCAGGCAAAGATGGCGCGATTCGCAATAGCCTACGCGGCCTCAACCCGCAAGGTGTACGCGTCAGTGACTTCCAAAAACCAACCGAGCAAGAGCGCAACGAACACTTTTTAACACGTTATCGCGAGCAACTGCCCACACCTGGCATGATTACGGTCTTTAATCGCACACCTTATGAAGGCTTGGTTAGCGATTTAGCTGATGGTGATATCGACAGCCGTCAGGCCGCTGAGCGTTTACAGCAACTACTGGCGTTTGAAGCACAATTAGCTGAACAGAATATCCACCTCATTAAAATTTATTTGCACATCAGTAAAGCCGAGCAAAAAAAACGTTTACAGCAGCGCTTTATCAACCCAGAAAAGCGCTGGAAAATTTCTGCAGCTGATTTAACCGGTCACCAGAATTTTGAGCAGATACAAGAAAACTGGAACCAGGCTTTTGCACAAAGCAGCAGCCTCACGCACCCTTGGCATATCTTGCCAGCTCACAACAAAGCGCGGCGTAATCTTTTAATCTGTAGCTTAATTGCACAAAAACTCGAAGCTTTAGACTTAAAATGGCCACAACCGGCATTACCATTTGCCATAGAGGACCTTGATTTAGCATGTTCAAGCCCAGGCTAAAGCCTCTCGACACATACGCAGCAAGCCGCTCGCTAAAGCATGGCATACGCCTGCTCTGCTGTGCTTTTTGCTTGCTGTTTATCAGCAACAGCGCCGCCCAAGAACAGGCCAGTACTGAGCAATTGCGTTTTGTCACCACCAACTCAGAGTTCACTCTACTGCATGAAATGGGTCACTTGTTGATTCACGAATTGCAGTTACCGGTGCTCGGGCGTGAAGAGGATGCCGCCGATCAGCTTGGCTTTATGGGTTTATTTTTAATCCATGACCGTCAGCAAACGCCAGATTTTCCGCTACGTTTATTAGATGTGGCGGACTATTGGCGCTTGGAATGGCAAAACGCTAAAGACTCTGAAGAACAAATCCAAGCCTGGGATAACCATGCTTTAGACGAACAACGCTTTTATAATATCGCCTGCTTAGCCTATGGCAGTGATCCAAAGAATCTTGAGTGGATTATCGAAATGACCGGCTTACCAGAAGAACGGGCATTTTATTGTCAAGATGAGTATGAGCAAGCCAAATATGCCGCGTTTTGGTTTCGTGAGCACTTTAAACGCTCACATGACACGCCCATCCAGCATCGAATTAAAGTCATTTATGATGCTCCGCCACACCACTTAGACGGCGGCAGTGAACTCTTAGAAAAAGTAGAAGCCAGTGGCGAATTAGAAGCGATCGCTGAACGCGCCAGTAGTTTTTTTGAATTACCACGCAATCTGACGCTGCGCCTTGCCTCTTGCGGTGCACCAGACAGTTGGTACAACACCAAGACCGGTGAGTTGACTCTATGCTATGAGCGCATTGCGCATTTTAGGAAACTGGCGCGCCAACTGCCGCGGTTAAACGCTAAGCCATAATCAATCCTGCACATTTGACGCTATACCCGACCAATGACTCTTAATTTAGCGACCAAAGTGTGATGGCCTTTTGCTCGCAAGAATGTCGCAATAAGAACCTGCATATTCAATAAAAACATCAACAATGATAACAATTGTTCTTGGAGACGCTGATTCACTCGGTCATTGCGAGAAGTCAAACCTGGCAGCAACCTATAACGCATAGAGACATAAAGCCAAATAGATTGCTTCCCGGCACACTTTTTGAAGTTGCAATGATGCTTTTTGCTGGATGAGCATGCCCCTTTGTCATTCGAATAAGGCTCTTTGTGCGCATGATTTATTCTTCCCGTGTTTTAGCTTTACAGCTCAGTAGCATTATTGCATTGGTCATTTTATGGTGGCTGAATGCGCCCTTTTGGACGAGCGCGATTTTACTCCTGCCAATGTTTATCACCCCACTATTGGCTCAAACTGCGCCAGTCACTGAAGTTGCGCATAGCGCAGAGCAAACCACCGAGTTGGCTCGCCACTTATCCCATGCGACCACAGCCAACGCCTTGACGGCAGCTGGAGTCAGTCATGCCGCCCAGCAACTTAAGCAAAAATTAATTTCTTTAGTTAACTCGGCCAAGCGTATTGAAGACAGCGCCGGACACGTGATCAACACAGAAGCAGCCACGGCGCAACTCAGCGAACACAGTTTAAGCGCTGCCAGTGCTGTACGCAGCAACAGTCAAGAAGGTCAACAGGGTTTAGCAAAAGCCATCCTCAGCATGCAGGCTCTAACACAGCAAGCCAATAATAGCCGCACCTTAATTGCCAACCTCAGCGAACGCAGTCGAGAAATTCAAAAGGTGGCTTCGGTGATTCAAGACATTGCCAGTCAAACCAATTTATTAGCATTAAACGCTGCAATTGAAGCCGCCCGTGCCGGTGAATACGGTCGCGGCTTTGCCGTGGTCGCTGATGAAGTACGAGGCTTAGCCAGCCGCACTGCGGCAGCGACGAAAGAGGTGGAGCGTATGGTTGAAGAAATCCAACACAACACTGATGACGTCGCAGCCCATCAACATAAACTGATTGAGGATCTCAATCACAGCGTAGAACGGGTGGAAAGCGCAGGCCAGCAACTCAATGCGATTACCGAATTGGCGGTAACTGTTGAACAACAAATGCAAACAATAACCTGCGGCACACAAAACAATCGCGTACAACTCGAAGGATTATTTAAAGACGTCGAGCAGATTCGTCAAGACTTGGCTGCCAGTGATCAACAAACAGTGCAGCTCAGTCAATCTGCCGCGCGACTTGAAGATCAAACCGAGGGCATTAGCGAAAGACTGGCAGAGATCAGCCTGTCACAATACCATCAGCACATATACGAACTGGCGCAAAACGCCGCGCAGAAAATCAGTGCTCAATTTGAAAAGGATATCGAGCAAGGGCGTATCAGCGAAGACGCATTATTTGATCGAAACTACCAAAAAATTGCCAACACCAACCCGCAAAAATACAGCACAGCGTTTGATCAATATGCTGATCAAGTGCTGACTTCTATCCAAGAACCCATTCTGCAGAACAATCCGCATACAGTATTTGCTATTACCTGCACACAACAAGGCTATATCCCAACCCACAACACCATGTATAGCCAGCCGCTGACCGGCGATTACCAACACGACTATTTGCATAACCGCACCAAGCGTATTTTCAATGACCGCGTGGGCGCACGCTGCGGCAATCATCAGAAACCTTTACTGCTACAAACCTATATTCGCGAAACGGGTGAGCATATGCATGATATTTCTGTACCTATTTATGTACAGGGTAAACATTGGGGTGGTTTTAGAATTGGCTATCGCCCCGAACAGGCAGCCTAAAGATTCAACTGACTAAAACATCTATGGCCAAGGTTTAATCACGCCACTCAAGCGCTGCATTGAGCGTCACTGAGGGCCTGTTCTTGCAGCTGATATAGCCAAGCAAAACCTTGCTCCCAACGCTGATGACCGGACTGCACATTAATGTGTCCAGCCTCAGGCAAAATAACCGCCGCACTGCCCCAAGCCTGAGCAAACGCCAGCGCACGTTGCGCAGTTGCAGCATGGTCATTGCTGGAGCCAATTAATACGCTGGCAAATGGTAGCTTTGAGTTTGGCAGCGGCGCAAAATTGCGCAACGGTTCTGGGCAATCACTGCGTTCGACATCAGCTGGTGCAACCAATAAAGCACCGCGCACCCGTTCCAGTAATGCAGGCGACGCTTGTGCCGCCCAGTGCGCCACAGTCACGCAACCTAAACTATGAGCAATCAGCACAACTGGACGTCGATCAGCGGTGATTTGGTCTTGCAGTTGCGCAACCCACGCCTGACGCTGAGGTCGCAACCAATCATCTTGCTCAACCCGTGTGCAGGCTGGCAATACCTGCTGCCAATGGGACTGCCAATGCTCGGCGGATGATCCCTGCCAACCTGGCACAATTAAGTAACGCACATCCGTACTCTGGCGCATCGCTGCTTTCCTTATCTATCAGTCGGACTGCAGGGCAACTCCTGCTCTACAGTCCGCGTTGTGTTTCTTAGCGGTTAGGCTGTGGTGTCAGGCGCAAGTAAGGTTTTACTGCACGGTAACCCTTAGGGAAACGCTGTTCCAGCTCTGCTTTGTCTTGAATGGATGGCACAATCACCACCTCTTCACCGTCCTGCCAGTTGGCTGGCGTAGCCACTTTATAGTTGTCAGTCAGTTGCAGCGAATCAATCACTCGTAAAATCTCATGGAAGTTACGGCCGGTGCTGGCTGGGTAAGTGATGGTCAAACGCACTTTTTTGTTTGGATCAATAATAAACAGTGAACGCACAGTCAGTGTATCGCTGGCATTGGGGTGAATCAGATCATAAAGTTTGGATACCTTACGGTCATCATCGGCCAAAATTGGGAAGTTCACGATGGTATTTTGTGTTTCGTTAATATCTTTGATCCACTCATGATGTGAATCCACGGGGTCAACTGATAAAGCAATCGCCTTAACATTGCGCGCAGCAAATTCATCCTTAAGCTTGGCTGTGAAGCCCAGTTCGGTGGGGCACACGGGTGGGAAGTCAGCTGGATGTGAGAAC
>JAAXZZ010000089.1 GCA_012719655.1 Gammaproteobacteria bacterium
CGAACTTTAGAGTTTATGTTCGCCAGTCAGTTAACCGGGCTCGCAAGCGCGCCGCACATTGGCTATGTAATTGACTGACTCGCGACTCACTGACCCCTAACACTTCGCCAATTTCTTTTAAGTTTAATTCTTCATCATAATACAATGACAGTACCAAGCGCTCACGTTCTGGCAATCCAGCAATCGCCTCAGTAAGCGCTTGTTGAAAATGCTGCTTTTCAATATCACGCCCAGGCTCTTGTTGGCTACTGTGCATGTCAAACTGATTGCCATCATCGAGCAAGTCATCAAAACTAAATAAACGACTGCCCTGGGTATCACCTAGAATCGTGTAATACTCATCCAAACTTAAGTTGAGTTCGGCGGCCACTTCTAAATCTTTAGCATCACGCCCCGTCTTTGACTCGACTTTACGCACCGCTTCACTGACCATTCGAGTATTACGATGCACCGAGCGTGGTGTCCAGTCACCTTTACGCAGATCATCGAGCATTGCTCCGCGAATGCGAATACCAACAAAGGTATCAAAACTCGCGCCTTTACTGGCATCAAACTTTTTCGCAGCCTCCAGCAAACCAATCATGCCAGCCTGGATTAAATCTTCAACTTGCACACTAGCAGGCAGACGCGCGAGCATATGGTAAGCAATACGCTTAACCAAGGGTGCATGTTGCTCAATCAGCAAAGACTGCTCATCAGCGCCTTGTGCTTTGCTATACATTTGCAGACCTTTAGATCGTGTCATGCATGCTATTCCATTCCAGTGTGGTTAACTAACCGCTCCACAAAAAACTCTAAATGGCCTCGCGGCGTACTGGGTAAAGGCCAACTGTCAATTTTCTGCGCCATCCCTTTAAAGGCTAACGAGCATTTAGCACGGGGATAAGCATCATACACAGCGCGTTGCTTTTGCACTGCTTTGCGTACCATTTCATCATAGGGTACCGCACCTAAGTACTGTAGTGTCACATCATCCAAGAAGCGCTCGGTTACCTTCACCAGCTTATTAAATAAATTGCGCCCTTCTTGTGGGCTGTGTGCCATGTTAGCTAAAACTCTAAAACGCCCCATACCATGATTACGGTTTAACAGTTTAATTAAAGCATAAGCATCGGTGATGGAGGTTGGCTCATCGCAAACCACCATAATCACTTCTTGTGCAGCTTGAACAAAACTTGTGACAGAGTCACCAATCCCTGCGGCAGTATCAATGATCAATACGTCGATATTATCGCCAAGATCGCTAAACGCCTGAATCAAGCCCGCATGCTGGATAGGAGTCATTTCCACCATACTTTGCGTGCCAGAAGAAGCTGGAACTATTTTGATGCCGCCCGGCCCTGTCAATAAAACGTCACGCAAATCGCATTTACCATCCATTACATCGGCCAAAGTGTGCGTAGGGTGTAAGCCAAGCAAAACATCCACATTAGCCAAACCAAAGTCCGCATCCAGTAAAACCACTTTGCGTCCTAGATCAGCCAGCGCGAGGGCAAGATTGACGGAAACGTTAGTCTTGCCAACGCCACCTTTACCACCTGTCACGGCGATCACTTGCACGGGTTGTTTCTGATGACTTGTCATTGTATTCAATACCTTGCTTACTAAACTCTAACCCACACGCTGTGAGGTCAGTGAAGTTGCTGTGCACATTTGCGCCATTATATCTTCTGTTGGCTCCTCAGTACTTTGTAAACGTACGGCTCGACTGATTAACTGATGACTGCGCGGCACTTGTAAATCATCTGGAATCCTTGGACCGTCAGTAGTATAGGCCACTGGTAGAGCATGGCCAATGGCCATACTTAATGCTTCACCCATACTTATCGCTTCATCAAGCTTGGTGATGATACAACCCGCCAAGCCACAGCGCTTATATGCATGATACGCCGCCTTTAATACCTGACCTTGACTGGTCGCCGCCATCACCAAATAGTTTTTTGCTTGCACACCGCGTGCCGCCAAACTGTCCAACTGCAAACCTAGCGCAGGATCATTGGCAGGCAACCCTGCAGTATCAATAAGAACAATACGCTTATGCGCTAAAGGTTGTAACACTGATGCTAACGTCTGCCCATCACCAACATAGCTGACTGGAATATTTAAAATTCGACCCAGCGTTTTTAGCTGTTCTTGCGCTCCAATACGGTAGCTATCCATACTCACCAAAGCAATATGTTGCGCACCATGCTCAAGCACATAGCGTGCGGCTAGCTTTGCCAAAGTAGTGGTTTTACCCATCCCAGCTGGCCCAACCAGAGCAATCACACCAGATTCTTGCATGGGTTCAACCTTAGGTGTGCGCACCGCATGGGTCAAATGCGCAAGCGCCATACGCCATGCTTTGTGTTGATCTTTTTCTGTAGCAACTTTTTGCAAAACAGGTCGAGCAATATCAGCAGCCAAGCCCATTTTCTGAAAACGTTTCCACAAGCCAGCCTGAGTCGGCTGCTGCGCGCACATCTGTCCCCACGCCATACTGCCCAATTGCATTTCTAACAGCTCGCGCAGGCCATTTAACTCAGAACGCATCGCCGCAAACTCATGCTGATTAATAGCAGCCGTTTCTACCTGCTGCTGATTGTGCTGCACCGCTGCTGCAGGTGTTACCCGTTGCATAACCTGCTCGAATAACTGACGATCCTTGCCACGCAACTCATCCTCATCCTGCGCATGTAAGCGCGCCTGAGCCTCGAGAATTTGCGCTTGAGTCTTACGCAATTCAGCTTCTAGCGCAGGATTAGGACGTGACACAGATGACGGCACTTGATAATCCAGGGCTGCAGTCAACTCAACACCGCCAGCCACGCGACGTGTAGAAATAATTGACGCATCAGCGCCTAATTCTTCCCGAACACGATTCATTGCTTGACGCATATCTGCAGCGAAATATCGTTTGACTTGCATAAGTCAGCCCTCAATTAATTTTGCCCTACCGTTGCCACGATAGTGACCTGCTTGTTATCCGGAATCTCTTGATAAGCGAGCACATACATATTAGGTACGGCTAAGCGAGCAAAACGCGACATCATGGCTCGAATCTGTCCTGCCACCAGTAATACAACTGGCTTGCCAAGCATTTCCTGACGCTGCGCTGCCTCAATCAGAGACTTCTGTAGTTTCTCGGCCATTCCTGGCTCAAGCAGTACACCTTCGCTTGAACCTTGCCCAGCCTTCTGCATACTACTAAGCAATATCTGTTCCAACCTTGGTTCTAGTGTGATCACAGGTAGCTCAGGCTCAAGCCCTACAATGCTTTGCACGATTGCACGCGATAATGCGACCCGCACCGCCGCAACAATAGCGTCAGGATCTTGACTACGAGTGACTGTGTCAGCAATCGCTTCTGCAATACTGCGGATATCGCGTACAGGCACCTGTTCTTGCAACAAGCTTTGTAAGATTTTCAACAAAGTTGATAACGACACCATGCCTGGCACCAACTCTTCTGCAAGTTTTGGCGAGCTTTTTGCCAGCACCTGCATTAATTGCTGGACCTCTTCATGACCTAGCAATTCATGGGCATGCTTATTAAGAATTTGATTCAGATGGGTTGCCACCACTGTACTGGCATCCACCACTGTATAACCTAACGACTGCGCTTGATCACGCTGACTTGGTTCAATCCATACTGCTTCAAGACCAAAAGCAGGATCATGAGTTGCCACACCATTGAGCGTGCCAAACACTTGCCCTGGGTTAATCGCCAACTCACGTTCTGGATACACTTCGGCCTCAGCCACACTGACACCCATTAAAGTTAAGCGGTAAACATTGGGCAATAGATCTAAGTTGTCACGGATATGCACTGAAGGCATCAAGAAGCCCAGATCTTGCGAAAGCTTCTTGCGCACGCCTTTGATTCGCGCCAATAACTGCCCACCTTGATTACGGTCTACCAGAGGAATCAAACGGTAACCGACCTCTAAGCCCACCATATCAACCGGCGTAACATCGTCCCAACCTAACTCACGGTTTTCCGCAGTGATTGGCGCTGGCAACTGCTCAAGCTCGCGCTTCTCTTGCTCAATCACGGCTAATTCTTTTTTATTCTCACGATTCCAAATGAAGTAAGCACCACCGGCTGCCAACAACCCTAAGCCAATAAAGGATACATGCGGCATCCCCGGCACAGACCCCATCGCAATTAAAATTGCTGCCGATACAGCCAAGGCCTTCGGCGAAGTAAACATTTGGCGATTGATTTGTTCGCCCATATCCTCCGAAGTTGTAACCCGAGTAACCATAATTGCAGCGGCTGTAGACAACAGCAGTGACGGCACTTGTGCCACCAAGCCGTCACCAATAGTTAATAAAGCATAGACTTTACCCGCCTCCAAAAAACCCATGGAGTGCTGGGCAATACCGATCGCAATCCCACCAATCAGGTTAATGAATAGAATAAGCAAGCCCGCCACAGCATCACCGCGTACAAACTTACTCGCACCATCCATCGAGCCGTAAAAATCAGCTTCTTGAGCGACCTCACTGCGACGTATTTTAGCTTGTTCTTGATCAATCAACCCGGCATTCAAATCAGCATCAATGGCCATTTGTTTGCCGGGCATTGCGTCCAAGGTAAAGCGCGCACTGACCTCGGAAATCCGACCGGCCCCCTTGGTCACCACAACAAAGTTAATGATCATCAAAATAGCGAAAACAACAGCACCCACAACGTAGTTTCCACCAATAACCACTTCACCAAACGCTTGAATCACTTTGCCAGCGGCATCACCACCGTCATGCCCGTGCAATAAAACTACCCGTGTAGAAGCCACGTTTAGCGCTAAACGCAATAATGTAGCGGCGAGCAAGATCGTCGGAAAAGCTGCAAAATCTAACGGGCGCATGGCATACACGCCAACTAGCAGCACCACAATTGAAAGAGCGATATTGAAGGTAAAGAACACGTCGAGCAAAAATGGCGGAACGGGCAGCGTCATCATTCCTAAAATAACCAGCAACAGCAGAGGTGCGCCTAAGTTGCCTTGCTTAAGCAAGGTAAGGCCACTGCGCATATTAGTTTTAAGTTGCGTGTTATTCACAGACTGTTCTCTTGTTTAATTCGGGTGCTGACATACTAAATATTGACGCAATAACGCCTGCTCCTTACAACAAAGCAAGAAACAGTCCACTTTATAAAAGCTGATCCTAAAAACCATAAAGGCCGTCTCAATAGACAGCCTTTATGTCACGCTGAAAAACCACTTATGCTGTATTAGCCAACAAAACTCAGCAATACACCTGCCGCCACCGCAGAGCCAATCACGCCGGCTACGTTGGGTCCCATCGCATGCATTAACAAGAAGTTTTGTGGGTTTGACTCCAACCCAACCTTGTTTGATACACGTGCAGCCATCGGCACTGCAGAGACCCCTGCCGAACCAATCAACGGATTGATCTTGTTGCTACTGAACTTATTCATCACCTTAGCCATGATCACACCCATTGCAGTTCCCGCACTGAAGGCAATCATTCCCAACAATAAAATCCCTAAAGTTTTCATCTGTAAAAATGACTCTGCAGATAACTTAGAACCCACAGTTAAACCCAGTGCAATCGTGACAATATTGATCAAGGCATTGCGTGAGGTGTCAGCTAAGCGTTCCACCACACCGCACTCACGCATTAAGTTGCCAAAAGCAAACATACCAACTAAAGGCGCAGCATCAGGCAGCAACAAGCCAATGAGCAAACACAGCACTAGAGGGAAGACGATTTTTTCCGCCTGTCCAACGTGACGCAATTGTGACATCACAATCGAACGTTCCGCTGGTGTGGTTAGCGCGCGCATAATTGGCGGCTGAATCAACGGCACCAGCGCCATATAGGAATACGCAGCGACTGCAATCGGACCCAGCAAATCTGGTGCTAAGCGTGAAGTGACGTAGATCGAGGTCGGACCATCGGCCCCCCCAATAATAGCAATCGATGCGGCTTCTTTCAGAGTGAACTCCAAACCTGGTATACCCAGCATACCAATAGCTAACGCACCTAATAAAGTACCAAAGATGCCAAACTGAGCAGCGGCACCCAGCAGTAAAGTTTTCGGATTGGCTAACATCGGACCAAAATCGGTCATTGCGCCTACGCCCATAAAAATCAGTAATGGGAATACGCTGGTGGGCAAACCAACATCGTAAAGCATAGCCAATATCCCGCCGGCTTCAGCCATACCTGCTGCCGGAATATTGGCAAGTACACCACCAAAACCAATAGGGATCAGCAACAAGGGTTCAAAGCCTTTGCGAATCGCTAAGAAAATCAACCCCATACACACGGCAATCATCAAGGCCTGACCGGCCTCCAAATGATAGATACCCGTGCTTTGCCAGAGACTTAAGAGCTTATCCATTATCGAGCCCTCAACCTATTGTCAGCAGACAATCGCCAACTGTAACGGCATCACCAACCTTAACGTTGACGTTGCCAATAACACCGCGGCGGAAAGCACGAATCTCAGTCTCCATTTTCATGGCTTCCAAAATAATCACAATATCGCCTTCTTCAACGGCTTGACCTGGCTTAACCAGAACTTTAAAGATATTGCCAGCCAGCGGCGCGCCCTGAGGATCACCGGCACCTGCAGCAACCAGCGCTGGCTCACAGACCGTGGCGTCACCAATAGGTTTGAGACCTTCAATGTCACCACCTTCATTGACTTGTACGACAAAAGATTTGCCATTCACCTCAACGGTATAAGCTTGCGGGCCGGCACCTTGGCTATTAAGCACTTCGTTACCGGTAGGTACAGGCTCAAAGGCATCAGGATTGTCACGGTTTTCTAAAAACTTCAGACCGATTTGCGGAAATAGCGCATAGGTCAGCACATCGTCAATCAGATCGTCAGCTAAACGGGTATTTTTCTCTTTAGCCAAAGCAATTAACTCATTGGTAAGTTTTTCAACTTCGTTATCCAACAAGTCAGCAGGTCGACAAACAATGGCTTGCTGCCCTTCTAATACTCGCGCTTGCAGCTGCGCATTAAACGGCGCTGGAGCGGCACCGTACTCGCCTTTTAAGACACCGGCGGTTTCTTTAGTAATAGACTTGTAGCGCTCGCCTGTCAGGACGTTAATCACCGCTTGCGTGCCAACAATTTGTGAGGTTGGCGTCACTAAAGGAATAAAACCTAAGTCTTCACGCACTCGCGGAATTTCCGCTAATACTTCGTCAAATTTATCACTGGCGCCCTGCTCTTTAAGCTGGCCTTCCATATTGGTCAACATACCACCTGGCACTTGCGCAACCAAAATTCGTGAATCAACACCTTTGAGTGAGCCTTCAAATTTCGCATATTTTTTCCGTACTTCGCGGAAATACGCTGAAACTTCTTCCAAGAGCAATAAATCAAGACCGGTGTCATGCTCAGTATTCTGGAACATTGCCACCACTGACTCGGTTGGCGAATGACCATAGGTCATCGACATCGAAGAAATTGAGGTATCAACATTATCAATACCTGCCTCTACGGCCTTCAAAATCGCCACAGAAGATAAGCCTGCTGTTGCATGGCATTGCATATGGATCGGAATCGACAGGCTGGCCTTTAATTTACTGACCAACTCATAGGCAACATAGGGCGTTAAGATACCGGCCATATCTTTAATCGCGATCGAGTCGGCACCTAAATCTTCAATTTGCTTGGCCAGATCAACCCACATCTGCATGGTGTGTACAGGGCTAGTAGTGTAAGAAATCGTACCTTGCGCATGCTTACCGTTAGCCTTTACCGCTTTTAAAGCGCGATCAAGGTTACGTGGATCGTTCATTGCATCGAACACACGGAACACATCAACGCCGTTCACAGCGGCACGCTCAACAAACTTATCAACCACATCATCGGCGTAGTGACGGTAACCCAGTAGGTTCTGTCCGCGCAGTAACATTTGCTGACGGGTATTGGGCATGGCTTTTTTCAGCGCACGAATACGTTCCCATGGGTCTTCACCCAAATAACGAATGCAAGCGTCAAAGGTTGCACCGCCCCAAGACTCAACTGACCAAAAACCTATTTGGTCAAGTTTGCCAGCAATAGGCAACATATCCTCTAAACGAACACGGGTAGCTAAAATCGATTGGTGAGCATCACGTAATACAACGTCAGTTATACCGAGTGGCTTTGTAGCAGTCATCAGGAAAACTCCGTATGGGTACACTCAGCCGCGACGGGCGCGGTGCTGTTTAATGGCAATTTGGATGGCTTGCAAGGTCTCAGCATCAACAGCTTTAGTGCCAGTTTTTTGTACTGGCGTTGGCACTGCTGTTGCAACATGGCTTTCTTCTGGCGCTAAGCGCTCTAAAACAAAAGACATACCTTTAATGCAGTAAATCAGTAAGACCAAAAATAGAAAAACGAGACCCATGCCAAAAAACATGAGTTCAACGCCTTCAAGAAGAAGTTGCTGAGAAGTCATATAAGCTCCATGTCCTGAGTTGCAGGCCAATATTATAATTTGAATCTATGCCGCAACTGACGCATCAGTCAGTAGTTCACAGCTAAAACGTCCGAACATTAACGTGAACCGCACCCTATTGGCAAATACTAGAATGTTTTTTTGCTTACAGAAGCGCTGAATAATGACCTAGGTTATCAGGACGCTGTTAAAAATCAGCTCACAATCCAGTGCTTTCTTAGATTAACCGTCTTTATCAATCTTTATTCAGCTTAGAGTAAAAATACTGTGGCCAAACCTAAGAAGATAAAGAAGCCACCGCTGTCGGTCATCGCTGTAATTAATACACTCGACCCTAAAGCGGGATCACGCCCTAAGCGCACCATCGTCATCGGTATAACCACCCCCATTAACGCAGCTAAGAGTAAGTTCAAGGTCATCGCAGCGGTCATCACCATACCTAACGACCAACTATCATAAAGCAACCAAGCCACAAGCCCGATCACACTTCCCCAAATCAGGCCATTAATCAGCGCCACACCCAACTCTTTGCGCATTAATCGCGAGGTATTACCCGTTGATAACTGATCTAAAGCCATTGCCCGCACAATCATGGTAATAGTCTGATTACCAGAATTGCCACCTATCCCTGCAACGATCGGCATCAGCGCCGCGAGTGCAACCAATTTTTCAATAGAGTCTTCAAATAAACCAATCACTCGTGAGGCAACAAAGGCCGTTATTAGATTAATCGCTAGCCATGCCCAACGGTTTTTTAAAGATTTCCAAACCGAAGCAAAGATGTCTTCCTCTTCACGCAAGCCAGCGCGACTGAGCACTTCGCTTTCTGATTCTTCACGAATCAAGTCAACCATTTCATCAACAGTCAAACGACCAATCAGCTTGCCGCTTTTTTCAATCACTGGTGCAGAAACCAGGTTATAGCGTTCAAACGCTTGCGCAGCAAAAGAACCGTCTTCATCTGGGTAAAAAGTCACCGGATCATCAGCCATAACCTCGTGCACCATGCGCTCAGGATCATTCACCAATAAGCGTTTAATCGGCAGCACACCCTTGAGAATACCGGCCATATCAACAACAAAAAGCTTATCGGTTTGGTCAGGCAACTCTTTGAGACGACGCAAATAGCGTAACACCACTTCAAGGGTGACATCCTCGCGAATGGTGACCATCTCAAAGTCCATAATTGCGCCGACTTGGTCGTCTTCATAGGAGAGCGCGGAGCGCACACGTTCGCGCTGCTGCTCATCTAAAGACTCCATCAAACCTTGCACAACATCACGCGGCAACTCAGGTGCGAGGTCTGCCAGCTCATCGGCATCTAAGTCTTTAGTTGCCGCGATGATTTCATGCTCATCCATGTCAGCAATCAGCGTCTCACGCACTGAATCAGACACTTCCAAGAGAATATCGCCATCACTTTCGGCGCGCACCAGCTGCCAGATGGTTAAACGGTCTTCTAGAGGCAAAGCTTCAAGAATGTAGGCAATATCAGCCGGGTGTAATTCGGTCAGCTTCTGCTGTAATTCTGCCAGATGCTGTTGCTGCACCAGCTCTTCAACACGCTCTTGATTATCACTGCCTTGACGAGCGACCCGCTCTTCAATTAATCGATGTCGTTGCAAGAGCTCAAGCACCTGAGAAAAACGCTCATGCAAGCGCTCTTGGGGTTTTCTCTCTTCAACGTCTAACATGAATGATGTACTCCACCCTTGCGCGTGACGATCGCAAAGGAATGATCAAGAATGCAGTTGATTACTCAATGGGAAAATACTTTCTACTGAAAAATCATGACTAACCAGCTCTAAACCGGTTTATACGATGGCTAATAATACCACTGTAGTCACTGATTGCATCTAACAATTACTCTGTCGTATGACTAATGCCCATGCTCAACTGGCCATTTAAGCAATTTCTTCTACACTCATTAAAGCGCATGGCTGCGCAACCACACTCACAACATGGACGATTAACATGAGAAAAGTGCTAGCCCTGACTTTACTGCTTCACCACCTAGGCATCCAGCCCGCATGTGCAACGGACCTCGTTTACAGGTGCACTACGGCGCAAGGTGCAATCACTTTTACCGATAATGCCTGCCCCAAACACACCGAACAAAGCACACAAGCACTGCAACAGCCCATGCTGATCAAAGCACTACCCACACACATCATTCAACAAACACGTGAGAAAACAGCAACGCCCAAGCGCACAACCCGAGTCACCGTGATCGGCGAGCAGGCTCACCCTTGCGGCACATACGATACTCAAGCGCGTCGCACCGCGATGGTACGCAAACAAGTGAAAAGCGGCATGCATCAAACGGACGTTGAAAGCATGTTCGGCAAACCACTTAAGCAGAATATTAGCAATGGCGTTATGACCGCCACATACCGTAGTAGCAAAGGGCAAAAACGCAGTGTGCGTTTTGACGAACAGGGCTGCGTGCGCTTAAGTCAAAAAGCAGCGACTGCACGCTCAAATAATAAAAAAGCACTCAAGAAGAAACAGTAAGCAAAAAAAAACCTGCAATAAATGCAGGTTTTTTAATATGGCGGACTCAGGAGGATTCGAACCTCCGACCGCTCGGTTCGTAGCCGAGTACTCTATCCAGCTGAGCTATGAGTCCAATATGGCGCGTATTATAGAGCTATTTACTTGATAATCAAGGAGTTTATTTTTTAATTTAAACTCTTTAACACTTTGCTCTGCAACACTAAACATGGCGGAGAGGGAGGGATTCGAACCCTCGACACCCTTTTGAGGTGTACTCCCTTAGCAGGGGAGCGCCTTCGGCCTCTCGGCCACCTCTCCGTAACGGTGCGTATAATACCCACTTTTTTAGAAATTGCAAAGCAAAATATCAAAAAATATCAAATACTTGGATCTTCTTTGTCTTCTTTCTCTTTTTGGATGCGCTGGTAGATTTCTTCACGGTGTACAGCGATCTCTTTTGGCGCATTCACACCGATACGAACTTGATTACCTTTAACACCCAGTACGGTGACAGTAACTTCATCACCAACCATCAGTGTCTCTCCGACCCGACGCGTTAGTATCAACATTTTTTATCTCCTTGCTTCACGATTGAGGATTACAGTCTGCATCTGTAAGTTATGAATAGCGTACACTTATTATGTGATCTTGCACACAATTGATGTCGCCTATTTACTAGTCTAAGCAAGTTATCTTGAAGTGAGTTTTAACAAAAAACTCAACACATAATGCAATTATTATCACTGTGCATAACAACGATAAAAACATTAAGAATCAAACTTAAACAAGCCAAGAGCTTGGCTTAGCTAATAAAACAATTAAGCACCACACACCTGTGATGCTGGTATTTTTTAACTGGAATTACTTTTCAGGCGCATCCAAACCAAAGGCTGTATGCAATGCTCGCACAGCTAACTCAACATATTTCTCATCAATGACAACTGAAACACGTATTTCCGAGGTCGAGATCATCTGAATATTGATATTCTCTTTAGCTAACGCCTCAAACATACGGCTAGCAACACCTGGATGTGAACGCATCCCCACACCAACAATGGACACTTTAGCAATGCTAGTCGTTCCACTGACTTCTGTTGCACCGATTTCCTTCGCCGTTGCCTGCAGCACATCAAGCGCCTTGTCATAATCAACATTATTAACGGTAAAGGTGAAATCTGTGGTGTTATCTTGGGCAACGTTCTGCACGATCATATCGATATCAATATTCGCTGCACTAATTGGTCCTAAGATTTTAAACGCAACACCTGGCGTATCGGGAACACCACGAATGGTCAATTTGGCTTCGTCGCGATTAAAGGCGATACCAGAAATAATCGGCTGTTCCATGTTGTCCTCATTATCATCAGTGGTAATTAGAGTGCCTGAGCCCTCCTGAAAACTATGCAATACCCGCAGCGGCACATTGTACTTGCCGGCAAATTCAACAGAACGTAACTGAAGAATTTTTGAGCCTAGGCTGGCCATTTCCAGCATTTCTTCAAAGGTAATACGTTCTAAACGTTGAGCCCGCGACACCACGCGCGGATCAGTGGTGTAAACACCATCAACATCAGTGTAGATCTGGCACTCATCGGCTTTCAACGCCGCCGCTAAAGCCACTGCTGTAGTATCCGAACCGCCACGACCTAGCGTGGTGATATTGCCCTGCTCATCCACGCCCTGAAAACCTGCAACGATAACGACTTTGCCAGCATTAAGTTGCGCCGTAATTTTAGTTTCATCAATGCTTAAAATGCGCGCCTTACCGTGCTCACTATCAGTGACAATCGGCACCTGCGCACCGGTAAAAGACACGGCTGGCACGCCAATTTTATTCAGTGCAATGGCCAACAAGGCAATGGTGACCTGTTCACCAGTGGCAATCATTACATCCATTTCACGCAGCGAAGGCCGTGTGCACACTTGCTTAGCCAAGCCGAGTAAACGATTTGTTTCACCGCTCATTGCGGAAACCACTACGACAACGTCATCTCCCGCCGCACGAAATTTTGCTACTTTCTCAGCAACTTGTTCAATACGCTCCGGTGAGCCGACTGAAGTACCACCAAATTTTTGTACGATCAACGCCATTTTACCGCCGCCTTAATCATCGTTAGCATTCGCAATGTTATCCAGCACAGGTTGTTCGGTGCTGGATAATTCTAAATTGACTCGAGGCTTAGCTTTTACTGGCAACATACTCTGCGGTGACCGCCAAAGCCGCATCCAGCTGAGCCAGCTCAACACCACTGCCCTGCGCCATATCCGGGCGACCACCACCCTTACCGCCGACCACTGCTGTTGCCTGTTTCATTAAGTCGCCGGCTTTGAATTGACCCGTAAGGTCTTTCGTCACACCAGCCACTAAAGCAATGCGCTCACTGTGCACACCACCCAAGAGAATCACAGCACTGCCCAACTTATTTTTCAGTTGATCCATCAACACCAATAAGTCTTTACCTTCAACACCATCAAGCCGCGCCGCCAAGACCTTAATACCATTGACTTCAACCGCTGCAGAGGCCAAATCACTGCCTGCGGCAATCGCGGCTTTAGCTTTGAGCTGCTCAACTTCTTTTTCTAAGCTGCGTTGCTGATCCAGCAAGGCTTGCAGCTTATCCAAGACATTGTCACGGGTGCCTTTAACCAAGGTCATGGCTTGCTTAAGCTGCTCCTCGGCGCCATTCAACCAATTCCACGCGGCAACACCAGTGACCGCTTCGATACGGCGCACGCCCGCTGCCACACCACCTTCACTGGTGATTTTAAACAGGCCAATATCACCGGTACGCTCAGCATGAATACCACCACACAGCTCAACCGAGAAACCATCAGCCATACTCAACACGCGTACTTCATCACCGTATTTTTCGCCAAACAAGGCCATTGCGCCTTTTTCTTTGGCCGTTTCAATATCCGTGACCTCAGTGCACACAGGGGTGTTGTTACGAATCTCTTGGTTGACGCGCTCTTCTAACGCTTTCATTTGCTGCGCGGTGACGGCTTCAAAGTGGCTGAAGTCAAAACGCAAACGCTGGCTATCGACCAGCGAGCCTTTTTGCTGCACATGCTCACCTAAAATTTCACGCAGCGCGGCGTGTAATAAATGCGTCGCTGAGTGATTTAACGCGGTGGCATGTCGTACTTGATCATCCACTTGCGCCGATAGCGTATCGCCAACTTGCGCAGTACCTTGCGTAATAGCGCCGTGGTGCAAAAAAGCATGACCGCTTTTGGTCGTATCAGTAATCTCAATACGTAGATTATTGGCCGTTAAATAACCGCAATCACCCACTTGGCCACCGGACTCGGCATAAAAAGGCGTGCGATCTAAGACAATAACCACTTGATCACCTTCTAAAGCGCGCTCAACGCTGACACCCTCTTTAAGAATCATCAGAATCTTCGCATCGGATTGATGCGTCTGATAACCCAAAAACTCAGTTTCGCCGTCAATTTTAACCAGTGCGTTATAATCGATCGCAAAGGAGCTGGCGGAACGCGCACGCTCACGCTGCGCCTGCATTTCCCGCTCAAAGCCTTCCTCGTCAACCGTCAACTCGCGCTCGCGGGCGATATCAGCCGTTAAGTCCATTGGAAAACCGTAGGTGTCATACAGTTTGAACACGACCGATCCAGGGATCACATCACCTTCGAGATGGGCTAAATCTTGCTCAAGAATACGCAAGCCCTGCTCTAGGGTCTTAGCAAACTGCTCTTCTTCAGTTTTTAAAATACGCTCAATGTGCGCTTGCTGCTGCTTCAGTTCTGGGAATGCTTCACCCATTTCTTCTACCAGCGCCGCCACAATCTTGTAGAAGAAACTGTCCGTAGCACCGAGCTTATTACCGTGACGGCAGGCGCGACGAATAATGCGCCGCAGCACATAACCACGGCCATCATTGGATGGCACCACGCCATCAGCAATTAAAAAGCTGCAGGAACGAATATGATCGGCAATGACTTTCAACGATGGATTGTTATTGTTCTCACACCCCACGGCTTGAGCGACAGCGCTGAGCAGGTGCTGGAACAAGTCAATGTCATAGTTAGAATTAACGTGTTGCAGTACCGCGCTGATACGTTCAAGGCCCATGCCCGTATCCACACTAGGCGCCGGCAATGGATGCAGCACACCGTCAGCGGTGCGGTTGAACTGCATAAAGACGTTATTCCATATTTCGATATAACGGTCGCCATCTTCTTCTGGAGAACCTGGAGGACCACCCCAAATATGCTCGCCATGATCAAAGAAGATCTCTGAACACGGGCCGCAAGGTCCAGTATCGCCCATCGCCCAGAAGTTATCCGACGCATAAGGCGCACCGCCGTTATCACCAATACGAATCATGCGCTCTGTGGGAATACCGACTTCTTTAACCCAGATATCATAGGCTTCATCATCGGTTTCATAGACCGTCACCCAGAGTTTATCTTTGGGCAGATTGAGCCACTTTTCGGAGGTTAAAAACTCCCAAGCGTAATGGATCGCGTCACGTTTAAAGTAATCACCAAAGCTGAAGTTACCCAGCATTTCAAAGAAAGTGTGATGACGCGCGGTATAACCGACGTTTTCCAAGTCATTATGCTTGCCACCGGCACGAACGCATTTCTGGCTACTGACAGCACGTGTGTAGGCACGCTTTTCTAAACCCAAGAAGCAGTCTTTAAACTGATTCATGCCCGCGTTGGTAAACAATAGCGTTGGGTCATTGGCTGGAATCAATGAGCTGGAGGCTACGCGGGTATGACCCTTTTCTTCAAAGAAGCGAAGGAAGGCTTCACGGATTTCTGCGCTTTTCATATATTCTTCCACAATTAAATAACGGTCATGCGTAATAAACGCAGGCGAGTAAGCGACTAAAAATGCGCATTATAGCGTTGATGGGCACTTACTGCAGCGTTTAGTAACGGTCGCTGTGCAGGATCAGTGATTGCACTCATCGGTATGCACATGCTCATCTTCAAGCAGATCAGTTGGATCAGCTGGCTCCATTTCTAACTGCAAGCTGACTAAGTTGGTCGCTAACGGACGTAACAAAAGGTTCGCGTACTCGCTGTCGCCCTCTTCCACATCGACACCAATGAGTAATTGACCATTACCGGCTGTTTGCACCCAAATTTCTTTACCCTGCCAAATCACTGCAAAGCGCGTGCAAGAGGCCGACGTTTGTTCGCCATCTTCATTTTCCAGAAGCAACTGTAAATCTGTATTCATGCTGTGTATTACCTAAATTAAGAAAAATAAGCGCACAGTGTTTGCAGTGCAGCACTGTGCGGCAAATCGAAGTCGCATTACGCCCGTGTTTGGCTGATAAACTCGATGACTGCACGCTGAAAACGTGCCAATCCATCATCCAAATCAGCCTGTTCAATCAATAGGCTCGGAGCAAAACGTATAACATCAGGACCGGCCACCAACACCAGCAGATCAGCGCGCTCAGCGGCGGCCATTAATGCCCCAGCTTTACCTTTGTAAGTTTGATTGAGCACGGCACCAACCAGTAAGCCTTTGCCACGGACCAACTCAAAAAGGTTGTATTTCTCGCCCAATGCACGCAATTTTTCGCGTAAATATTCACCTTTAACCAGCACAGCATCGAGCACTGCAGGAGTGTTAATAATATCCAGCACAGCTTCACCGACAGCGCACGCCAGTGGATTACCACCAAAGGTGGTGCCATGGGTGCCAACGGCTAAATGCTGAGCATATTCATTGGTGGTAAGCATCGCGGAAATAGGAAAGCCGCCACCTAAGCTTTTAGCAGTGGTCAATACATCGGGGGTAACACCATAGTGCTCGTGGGCAAACAACTTACCGCTTCGGCCCATTCCTGATTGCACTTCATCAAAAATCAGCAGCGCATTATATTTATCACACAGTGCACGCACACCTTTGAGGTAAGCTTGCTCAGCGGGTAATACACCACTTTCACCTTGAATCGGCTCTAAAATAACGGCGCAGGTGCGCTCTGAGATCATAGCTTCCATAGCGGCTAGATCATTGTATTGCACATGGCTGATGCCTGCTGGACGTGGACCAAAACCTTCAGAGTACTTTGGTTGCCCACCCACATTAACGGTGAACACGGTTCGGCCGTGAAAACTATTTAGTGCGGAAATAATTTCGTATTTATCTTCACCAAAACGATCATGCGCGACTCTACGTGCCAACTTCAGCGCTGCTTCATTGGCTTCTGCGCCTGAGTTACTGAAAAACACGCGATCAGCAAAAGTCGCTGCAGTCAGCTTACGTGCTAAACGCAGGGCTGGCTCATTGGTAAAGACGTTGGAGACATGCCAAAGCTTGTGTGCTTGAGTTGTTAATGCCTCAACCAGCGCAGGGTGGCAGTGGCCTAAGCCATTGACGGCAATACCACCGGATAGGTCAATCAGTTCTCGTCCACTTTGATCCCAAAGTCGCGATCCTGAACCGCGCACTGGCACAAAGCCAGCGGGTGCATAGTTTGGGACCATAACTTGATCAAAATCAGCGCGACTGACCTGCGCCTCTTGAATGGACATGCCTGTTCTCCTGGATAAAATCCTGTTGGGTGAAAATCACTTGGGAAAATATTTTGCTGGACGTGCGGTATTTTATAGTACTCGCAGCAACTCTGCTTGCGCATACCGATCCAATGCAGCAGTTTAAACCTAGATCAACAAAAAGCGCAGAGCAAAACCGCTTTTTCTATGTGATTTGCCGTATTTAGTCGCTTTCCTAATGCCTTCAGCCGGACTCACTGCTTTAAAAGCGCCATGCGCCAAGCTCGCAAACAACACAGCGGATCAACGAGTACCTTGTGGGTGTCGTAACGAATGAGTAACTCTGCGTAAGCTGCACTGCGGGCAGGCTGCCCGCGC
>JAAXZZ010000090.1 GCA_012719655.1 Gammaproteobacteria bacterium
CTTGTCCTTAAAGTATGCGCAGTGGTAGTTCAGTTGGTTAGAATACCGGCCTGTCACGCCGGGGGTCGCGGGTTCGAGTCCCGTCCACTGCGCCATATTACGAAAACCCGTTAAGTTTAGGCTTAACGGGTTTTTTCGTTTTTGGGTGGAAAACTATTTGCCGCTCATGCTTCGCCATTTTCGCCCAAGCAAAACTATTGTACCCTTAGCCGCCTAAATACTTGGGTGCAGCACAGTACTGCTGACTTAAAATGGAGTTAATGGCATCCCTATGTCCCACTTGCTACGCATCATCATGATCCATGGTCATCTCGACGGCATTGTTGAACTTGCGCTCGATGGCCACACCAATATCTGCGGAACCAACGCCTCAGGGAAAACCACACTCCAGCGTCTGATCCCTGTGTTTTATGGCGAGCGGCCCAACAACGTGGTGCCGAAAACCCGTAAGAAGTTTGACCAATACTACTTGCCACACAGCAATGCCTATTTGATTTATGAATACCGTCGTGAAACCGGTACTGTGTGTCATGTTGCTATAACGCGCAAAAAAGATGACGGCGTCAGCTATCGCTTTATCAATGCCGCTTACAGTCCAGAGTTGTACCTAAGCAGTGATGCACAAGGCAAGCTGCAAGCCTACAGCTACCAAGAGTTCATCGCTGGTTTACGTCAGCGCGGCATTGAGAGTTCGCATCGGATCGACACCATTAGCGAATATCGCAGCATTATCCAAAATGATTTCAGCTTACTCACCGGCAGCTTGCCACGGACCGAATCAACGCGTCTAAGACAAACCGCCTTACGTTATAGTCTGGCTGAAAACCCACATCGCTTACGGCATATCGAAAAACTAGTATCAGCGGTGCATGCCAAAGAAGGCAAAATGGACACGCTGAAAACCATGCTCGCAGCGATTTTTGAAGATGAAGGTGTCGCACTGCCGACCACGCGTATTAAGGGCGCGCAGGTGCGTGAGTGGGTGCAGCAAGTGCGCCAATCACGCCGTCTCAGTGGCTTAAAAAATGACATTGTCGGTCTAAGTAAACAGGTGGATAGCCTCAATGCCACTGAGCAAACCCTGTGGCAGTTGCAACCCTTGTTGTTAAAAGATGCCAACGAACTTGAGCGTCAATGTGCTGATCAAGATGCCACGATTAAAAAATCCAAGCGTGATCTGGCCTTGCAAGAGGAGCGGTACGAGCATCAGCGCCATACATTAAACAGCCAGTACAGCCAAGTCAGCAGTGACCTTGCCCAGGTTGAAGTCGATTTAAATGATATTGAATTGCGCCATGAAACCTTTATTCAAGCGGACATGCAAGGCCTTGAGCACGCTGTTAATCAGTTGCCCGAGTGGCGTGCTGAGCGTGATGAGTTGGCAACCCATTTACAACTCCTGCGCGAGGCTGAAGGCGGCTCAAGGCAGCGCTTTGAATCGCGTAAGCTGGAACTTTCTGAGCAGCTCAATGAGTTTGTTGAGAAAGTCAGCCATCAGCAGCAAAAGATTCGTCATGACGAACAAGAGCTACGGGCACAGCAGGCCCAACAGCAACGTTTGCTAGAGCAAGAGCACCAGCAGCAACGCCAGTTATTACAGGATGAGTTTCAAAATAAGCACACAGCCATTATTGAGCAGCAAGCGGATGTCAAAGCGCGTTTGGCTGTGAGCTTGCTGAGCGCTGCAGAGCAGCAGGATTTAGACGCAGAACAAGCACGCGTGGACGATGTGCAGCTGCAACTGTCTAACCAAAGCGATGCTGTTGAGCGTTTACGTGAAGCTTATGAGCGCTGTAAAACCCAGCAAGATCAACATCTTGAAGAGATAAAGGCTCAGCGTAAAGCCTTACGCAATGCCGAGCAGCGTTATCAACAACTCAAGCTGCAACAAGCGCCGACCCCGGGCAGTTTGCGCCATTTTTTACAGCAGCAAGTACCGGGCTGGCAGCACAGCGTTGGTAAAGTCATTCGTGAAGATTTACTTGAACGCACTGACTTAGCGCCCAGCATGACAGCAGCAGTGGTCAGCGAGGACACTGCTGTAGCAACCCTTGAGCAGCAGTTGTTTAATATCCGCTTGGATTTAGCGGCGATTAATCTGCCGAGCTATGCCCAAGATGATCAAGCGTTAGCGGCCTCGATTGAGCAAGCGCTGAGTCAGGTGCGCAGCATTGAGCAGCAGTTAAGTGCTTTGGAAGACATCCAGAAAACCCTCAATACTAACGCTGAGCTGCAAAGTGACCTGCTACATAAAGCTCGACAAACCCGTGAGCGTTATAACAACGATTTGCGTTTTGCTCGTGAGGCTAGGCAGCGTTTGCTGGAACGTTATCAGCAGCTACAACAGCAACGTAAGCAAGCGCTGCAAGAACAGCAGCAGCAGTTGGTTAAACAATTAGAGGCGCTAAAAAACCAGCAAAAACATGCGCTGCATGAGCGTGACAGCGCTTTTAAGGAAATGCTTTTAGAGTATCAAGCGGACTGGCAGCAAGCGCTGCAAGTCTTGCGTGATCAAATCGATCAGCATGAGAAAAATATCAGCGCTAAACGCCGTGAAACCGAGCAGCAAGTGCATGAGTTGCAAATTGCCCTCGAGCGCGAGCTGCGTGAGCAGGGTATTGACCCAGAAAAACTGAAAGACATTGAGCAGCGCCTCAAGGCCATTCGTCAGCAAGTCACTGAGACAGAGCAGCGCCGTAATGAGTTGGACGATTACCGTAATTTTATGCGGGTTGACTGGCAATTACGTAAACCTGATTTACTGGCACAGGAACATTTACTCAAGCAGCAGAAAATTGATTTGGCCGAGCAATTGGCCGCGCACAAACAGCAGTTTTTAGATCAGCAAAAACATGCTTTGTTGCTGATTAAAAGCTCTGAGCAGCAATTGGAGCAGCTGCGTCAGTTGCGCGATCAAGTGCTACCGTTATTAAAGCAGCTGGAACAGTTGCCCATGCCAGAGGAGCCGCTTGGGTCTGAGGCGGACAAGAGTACGGGCGATTGTGCCGAACGTATTGAGCGCGCGCGTCGAGCTCTGCAAGAAAAGCAGCAGTTGGACGTGCGTGTTAAAAATAACTTACAAGTGTTTGAGCGCGAATTGCTGAAAGATGCGACTGTCAGCTTTAGCGATATGTGGGCCAGTCAACAACAGCGCTTAGGCTTTGCGCCAAGCCCGCAAGCCTGCTTGGCGGCTTATCAAGAGATGCTGCGCATTCTGCAAGATCAACAACTGAACTTGTTGGCGCAAGGGCGTAACTACGGTGCTGATTTGCAAGGTTTCTTTACTGTGTTTAGCGATCTCAATCGTCGCATCAGCGCGCAAAGCCGTCGTTTAAGCGAAGAAGTCAGCGAAGAGTTTGTGCTTGAAGGCATTACTAAATCAGAAGTGCGGATCCAATCCACCATTGACGAGTTGGGCTTTTGGAAACCACTAAAAGATTTTGCCAAGCTTTATGCCGCCTGGGAGCAAGATACTGAGCGCTTGCCTAATGATGCCTATTTAGATGCTCTAAGTGCGGTGGCTGACTTGTTACGCAGCGATCAGCAGTTCACCTTTGAGAGCTTGTTGCGTTTGGAGCTGCATCTGAATGAGGGCGGTGCTGATTTAGTGATTCGTAATGACCGCCAGTTGCTCGAATCCTCCAGTCACGGTATGGCCTATTTGATTTTATGCAAATACTTATTGGCCTTTACGCGCTTACTGCGGGGTAAAGCACAGGTGACCATTCACTGGCCGATTGATGAGATTGGTACATTGGCTTATCACAACGTCGAGAAGCTGTTTAAGGCCTGTGAAAATAACAATATTTTTATTATTGGTGCCTTCCCGAACCCAGAGTCCGATGTGCTAACGCTATTTAAACATCGCTACTTGATTGAAAAAGACAATCACAAAGGTGCGCGTAGCCAGCTCAAGCGGATTGAGCCGAAACTCAGTCGCTTAGCGCAACGATTACAGCAACGTCGTGAGGAGATTGCACAATGATGATGCAGTACAGCTATTTACTTGAGCAGTTACTCGGCGGTGCTTTTATCTGTGAAGTCAGCGACAGTGAAGCCTTTCGGCAATTGCAAAATGAGCAAACTCGCGAAGCCTTTGATCAATATTTGCGCCCACTCAATCGTCGTTTAGCCAGCAACCCTGAAGGCACGGTATGGTTTTTAGCCTGGCGTGAATTGACTCAGCCACTGCGCGAGCAACTGTCACAGCAATTTAAAGACACCCTCGACAGCTTAATTCCAATGCTGAAGTTGTTGCAGTTAGCGCAAGAAACTTTAGGCCATGAAAATGTCCTGACGGCCAACGATATTCTCAATCGCCATGAAATGGCCGCGCGCATTGAAAACAACCCAAGCCTGCGCGAACAATTGCATGGGCTGGCGCAAACGCGTTTTTTCCAGTCGCAGAGTGAAGATGTAGCAGGGCAACTCAAGCAAGTGTTTGAGCGTCTGCGCAGTCATGGTTATCTGCATCAACCACATAAAGATCGCCATCATTATCTGGTAACGGGAAAAATTGATTATTTGATTGATCTAACCCGCTTTATTCGAGAAGAAGAAAATATTCAGATTGAAGAGGAGCAGGTACCCAATCAAGAGGACCTGCTCGCATGAGTACCCTTGATTACCACAGTGAAGCGGTCAAGCAGGGTATTGAGCGCTTAAAGCTGCTCGGCAAGCACAGTGACGTACTGATGCAAAACTACTATGGCGTGGCGCTGGATGAAGTGGCTTTGGGCGCGCGGACAATTAATCAGTTGCTGGACGCGCATATTCTGTGGCGACCCGATGAAGAGTCAGGTCTGAAGCTCAGTGATCCGGTGCGCGAGATGATTGTGCATCTGATTGCCGATGAGCAGCGCCGCAAAGTCAATTCCGATATTGGCGACTTCCTGCTGAATATTCGCCGTTTGGTGGGCAAAATTAATGAGGCGGAGCATAAGGGTAACTATCAAGGTAGCGCGTATTTACAAACGCAGCTGACCCAAGAAGTGGATGACCTCAATAGCCGTATCGCCACCGGTATCGACAGCTTATGGAACCGTCTTAACAACGATTTTGCCTTTGTTAGCACTGTGCAAGAAAAGATTGATGAGAACGAAAAAGCGCACAATGAGGTGCTGCGTTGGCTGGATGGTTTAGAGCTGATCAACTTCGCTGAGTTGATTGCTTTTGCCGGCAGTAACGGTGGTTTGCGTCATATTCTTGTGCGTCAATTACAAGGTCAAGTCAGCGGTCACTTTAGCAGCTTGCGTGAAGTGCAAAGCCGGCTCAATGAGTTGATGGCGCGTTTTCGTCAGCAGCAAGCGCGTAATCTGTTGGTACGTGGCATGCTGCAGTTCTTTCAGCAGCAACCACACTTTCAGCCGTCCGACTATGCCCAGCGTAGCCATGTGGTGGATCTGCTCAATCAAGCCGCACCCTTGCAGCCGAGCGTTTCCATTGCTTTGGATCGCCAGCGTGATCTGCAAGATATGCAGCAGATCTTGGCGCAATTGCCTGCGCGTAAGCCGCTTGATAGTGAGGCACCAAGTGCAGCGCAGCCGGTCACGCAAGCCGACGATGCCACTGTATTAGCCAAGCGCCGCGCTTTGCATGAAGATGTGGTGTCGTTTTATTTGCATGTGCTTGATCAGCAGCATCAGCAAAGCGCACTTGAGTATCTGCTGGCGACTGAGTTGAATTGGGATCCGGAAATCTGGCTGTATCAAGTGATTGCTGAGTACCAAGGGTTATCCAGTAACGAAAAACAAGCATTTCAGTTGCGCTACAGTCAGCAAAAAGCAGGTCCATTCAATGATCTGCAAATCATTGAAGATGTGCAATTACAGCTCTTAAGCCAAGGACTGCAGGTATGAGTGTCGATTTAGCACCCAGTGTGCGTAAGGTTTTACAGCGGGTAAAAGCACAGTTGCACAAGGATCAGTGCGTTGAGCGTGCAGCTAAGTTAGCGAGCATGCAGCAGCTGCAGGCTTGGTGTGATCAGCATGAACTGGTTACCACCCCTTGGTTTACTGCGAAAACGGTCAGTTTTGATAGCACAATCATAGACCGCATTGAGCAAACTTTGCAGGAGCTTGGCTTGGCGGGTTTAACTGTAGACTTGAGCCAGCAGGATCGTTTTGCCCAAAGCGACAGCGGTGCTGCTGAATATAAAAGCACAGGTTTAGCACCGAGCGAAAATCGTGTGCTCATGGCGCAAGCCAATTGCGGTGCGTATTTCCCCGACTGGGTGACCGAGCCACCCAGTCAATGGGTGATGGATATTGATTGGCAAAGGCTACAGTTAAAGCAGTTTTCAGATGTACTGATTGTGGAAAACCGCGATGCCTTCTATGCGTATTTTGCCTTGCATCCGCAGCGTTATACTTTGCCTGAGCCAGCCTTGCATGCGCTGGTGATTTACCGTGGTGATGGCGATGAGAGCAAAGGTTGTAAAGCCTTGCGTGAAGCATGCCTAGTGGCGGGTAAAAACCTGATCTACTTTGGTGATTATGACAGTGCCGGACTCAATATCGCACTCAATGGTGGTTACACGCATATCATGCTGCCGCTCGATGGCTATCTGTTTGAGCAGGCCAACAACATCGCTCAAGATGCTAAGCAAATTCATTTGGCGCACAGCGTGGATGCCTTTGCACAACAGTTGCCTGCAGGGGATCCGCTGAAAAAGCTGCTTGAGCACAACACAAAACAGCAGAAAGGTTTAAGGCAGCAAGCCTTTAAGGGCGCTTTACAGATCATCGCGCTGCGCCGTGATTAGAGCCAATACAGTTGATGGGTCGCTTGATCTTGGCCCTTACACAATGGGTGCCGCGCAGGTCGCTGCCCCATAGCCCCAAGATCAGTCAAGCCTTAGGCGGCAGGCAGAATATTGAGCTGGCTGAGCAGTTCTGGTGAGCTAGGTTGCTGTTGCAGGTTAGGGTGGTTCAGTGGCAGCTGTTGGCCAGTCTGTTGTTGAATGATCTGCTGCAATTGCACGGTATCGATTTGTCCGTCCTCTTGAATCGCCCGTTGCAGTTGTTCTGGCGCGACTGAGTAACGCCCTGAAGGCAAGTAAATAGCCCCCGTAGCAAAGTCAATGGCAAAGGCCATCAGCCCTGGAACAACCCAAAACAACAAACCAATACCGTTTAAAATAGCCACACTGGGGTCAATGCGCCCACTGGATTGCCCGCGGCGTTCTGGATAAATCAGCGTGCCGCAGCCAGACAACTCAAAGATCAGCAGTGCGCTGAGGGCAGTGGCCAAAACTGGTTTTTTTATTGAAGTAAGCATAGGCAATGATGATTTCCTATCAGTGATAAGTAGCGTACCGCTCAAGCTTGTACGGCGCCAGAGGGTGTAGTACTGAGATTGATGTTAAGCGTAAAGGTTCAAGGCGTTGGTGACCTCAGGCGTAATAGACTGTTGTCTACTCAAGCTCATATTAGCGTCGACTGGAAATCTTGCTTAAATGGCCGCCTTCAAAGCGCAAAAAATAATACATGCCACCTTTAGGGCCATACACCCATTCCTCGATGTGCACTTCATGGCTGTGGCCATACTCATTGGTCAGCTGCTTATAGCCTAGATGCGAGCGCTCCAGCGGTGCGCCGCACTTACTTTGTACTTCGTGAGTGCTGGCGTGGAGACTGACCAATGCGCTATTACAGCGAAAGGTTGAGCTGGCCTGTACAAACATCGCGCAACCTAGCAGGAATAGGGCAAGCGTTGCATGAGCAAATACAGTCTTCAGTCTGTTATTGGTCACGTTGACTCTCGATGCTGGTTAAGCGGTTTCCTTCAAAGCGTAAGTAGTGATACATACCGTTGTTAGGCCCGTATACCCATTCTTGAATGTGCAGTTCACGCTGATTGTATTCGCCAACAGTGTAGCCAACAGTTTCACGCGCAACCGGTTCGCCACATTTTTTTAATACTTGAAATGAGCGGTCACCTAAACTGACAAGCTGACTGCCGCAGCGAAAGGTGCTGGCCATTACGCCAGTACTCATCACAGCTAAGAGTGCGCACAATACAGTGCTGGTTATGTATTTCATCACATACTCCCTAAGTGCAGCTTGCTGATCACACCTTGATCAGTACTGCTTTGACTTTCGCTGACATCAATTAAATAGACCCGTTCTGGATCCAATTGTGCCTGTTCAATTAAATATTCTTTAATGCTGTTAGCGCGCGCTTGTGCTAAGCGGCGCAGTCCCAGAGAGCTGTTTGCATAGCTTTGCAAAACGGCTTCACGCATATTCTGTTCACGCTGCTCTTTATCGATCTCAGCCCATTGTGCTGGAGGTTGTTGCTTAAGCTGTCTGCGGTAAATGCCTTCCAGTAAGGCTCCTAGCTCGTTCTCTGGTACCTCAAGGGTGTCTTTGCTGGACTCGATTTTCGTGCCGCGTCGCTGCAAAATACTGTACCAAGCATTTTGATAGGCGGCATTTAAACGCATTTGCGCAAGGATAGGCCCGTCTAAGGCCGCCACGCTAGCGCCCTCAACTTCAAGACGCAATTGTGGACGCTGTTTTAGGGCTTGCGCCAAGGTGTCGAGGTTTTTTGCCGCTTGTGGGGTGATCCCAAACTCGCCAGGGGCAAATGTTACCTCGCTTAACTGTTGGGCATCGCCATTGGCTAAGCCAGCAATAAAGTTAAAGGGGGCTGAGACTGCGCGGGTAATGAGATTGCGCAAGGTCTGCCAAATGATTGGAGCAACGCTAAACTCTGGGTTGTTGAGATCACCTTGGATGGGTAGATCTAGAGCAATTTGACCTTTGCGATCTTTCAGTAATGCAATCGCCAAACGCACGGGCAAGTCTACGGCATCAGGGCTGTCAACGCGTTCACCCAGCTGCAGTTGCTCCAGCAGTAATGTGTTAGTGGCGTTAAGTTTGCCATCGTTAATCTGGTAGTGCAGGTTTAAGTTTAAGCGGCCTTTTTGGATGCGATATCCAGCAAACTTGCCTGAGTAGGGTGTTAGCGTAGTCAGTTCAACATGTTTAAAGTCGGTGGTGATGTCGAGTTTTTTTAGCGGATCAAAAGGTATGAGGCTGCCTTTAATGGTCACCGGAGCATAACGGTCAACATTGCCGTTAATGCTGACTTTAGCGATGCTGTTACTTTGATTGTTGATGCTGCCGATAGCACCATTGAGCTGCTGAATGGCGGTGGCAAAGTTAGGTTTTAGACTGAAGTCGGCAAAGTTTGCTGAGCCATCTTTAACGTCGATGCCGCCAATATGCAGGGCCAACGCAGGGCCGTCAGCTTTGCCTGCCATCTCTGCTTTTTCGGGCTGGGCAATCATTAGTTCGCTGATATTAGTGGTGAGGTTTTCATTGATAATAAAGCGTATGTAGGGCTGCAGCAGCGCGATTTTTTCAATGGATAATCTGTTTTGCTGCAGGTTGTATTCAATCGCATTGATATCAACCGTTTGCCATTTTAAGACATCGCGCTGGCGCAAGCTGTCGCGAACATGCAGTTGATGGATGCTTGCATCGCCTTGTATGGCTAACTGTAAGTTATCCAGGTCACTGATCTCGAGCTGCAGTGCGCTGCTGAGTAGACCACTGCGCAATTCAGCGTGGAGGTAAGGGCTGATCCAAGCTTGTGCGGGGCGCAAGTCGAGATCACTGCTATTGACGGTCATGGCCACTTTAAGCGGCTGCAAGAGGATTTGTGCGTTACTGCTAAGTTGACCTTGCTCGCCAACCTGTGTGTTCAGTTGCGCTGTAAAAGGGCGGCTGGCTTGGCTGTCAAAATCTTTAATGAGCAGATTAAACTCCGCAAGCTCAAGCGCGACGGGTTCACTACGGCTGTTATCAACGAAATGAAACTGATGTTTGCTCAGCTCTGCTTGCTTAACAATAAACTGCCATTGTGACTCCTTTTCAGCGGGTGTGGCTGGGTCAGAGTTTTCTTTGCTGTGATGCGCTGATGTGCGCTTAGGAGCGGTTGTGCTGTTATCGTTGGCGGCACTGGGCAATAATTTTTCCCAGTTGCTCACGCCGTTTTTATCAATCTCAGTCCAAGCGCTGAGTTTGTCGCTACTGAGCTTACCAAGCTGGAGTTGTTGCCCAGCGAGATCAAACTGAGTATCGCTGATCCTTAGTTTTTCCAGGCGCAGCAGAGGCTGTTTGTGCTGCTCTAGTGCTAAAGCCGCGAGCTCTACGCTGAGCTGTTTAGCTTTAAATTGTAAACTTGGCGTGAGCTGTAGTTCATAGCGGGTATCAAGGCTGATACGACCGTCTTTGAGTTGAGCGGTGAAATGCTCTTGTACATACGGCCACCAACTTTTTAACTGAGCGTCTTGCAGTTGCAGCTGGCCTTGTGAGGCCAGTGGGTTAAGGCTGATGTCCCCTTGCCATTGCAATTGCGTGCCGTCGTTGGCTTGCGCGGTAAGCTGCAAGTTACTGTTGCGCTCAGGGCGGCTATCAAAATTGTTTAAGGTGATATTGAGATCAGCAAAGGACACATCAATTGGATCCTGTTGACGCTGATCGTTAAAACGTAAGCGACCTTGTTGCAGTTGTAGCCGATCAATTAATACGGCAAGGGGCGTTGCCTCACCTTCGTCAGGTTTAGTTGTTGCTTCAGGTAAAGTAAATAGCTGAAGAAGATTAAGCTCGCCTTGTTGATTGAAAATCACTTGGCTACTGGGCTGGATCAGTTGCACGTCCTGCAAATGTAGGGTTTTGCTCCACAGGCTGTCATAAGCCAGTTTGCCATACAGTTGCTGTAGGCTAACTTGTTCATCATCTGCAGTGCCAATACGCAAGCCCCAAGCTGACAGTTCAAGGGTAAACGGATTGAGTTCTAAACGTTGCAATTGCGCAGGACTGTTGGCGTACATGCCAAGCTGTTGATTAATCGCTTTTAGCGCGATGCTGGGCACCAGTAAAAAACCGAGCCAGCTATACATAGCTAAGGCACTGATCAAAGTAATAGCGAGGCGCTTTAATCCTTTTTGCATCGCTGCGGCTCCTCAGGTCTGCGGTATCTACAGTGTATGCAAAATACCTGCAAAGCAGTAGATCGTTGTTAGGGTACAACAACATATCAACAGCGCAGAAGGGTAACTCGCGCTGCACTATAGGCCTCGACTTGCGGATAACAGCAGGTCGAGGCTGATACAGCTTAACGCAGTTTAGCGCTCAATCGCCAATGCTACGCCTTGACCGCCGCCAATACATAAAGTGGCCAAGCCTTTTTTCGCATCACGGCGAATCATCTCGTGTACGAGCGAGACTAAAATACGACAGCCCGATGCACCAATTGGGTGGCCGATAGCAATTGCACCGCCATTGACGTTGATCTTACTCGTGTCCCAACCGAGTTCTTGGTTAACACTTAAAGATTGCGCTGCAAAGGCTTCGTTGGCCTCAATTAAATCAAGATCAGCGATTGACCAACCCGCTTTGCTTAAGCATTTTTGTGTTGCTGCAACAGGGCCAATGCCCATGATGGTTGGATCAACACCTGCGTTGGCATACGCAACAATGCGCGCCAGTACAGGTAAACCCAGTGCTTTGGCTTTTTCTGCGCTCATCAGCATCACGGCAGCGGCGCCATCGTTCAAACTTGAGGCATTGCCAGCGGTAACTGTGCCATCTTTTTTAAAGGCGGGGCGCAGTTTGGCCAGTGATTGTGCAGTAGTGCCGGCGCGTGGTTGCTCGTCAGTATCGAAAATCAGCGGATCACCTTTGCGCTGTGGAATGCTGACTGGGGTGATTTCAGCAGCAAACCGACCTGCAGCAATCGCCTCGATGGCTTTTTGCTGTGACGCAGCGGCAAAGGCATCTTGCTGCTCGCGGCTGAGCTGGTATTTTTCTGCTAGATTTTCTGCCGTGATGCCCATGTGGATATCATTGAAAGCATCCCACAGACCATCTTCAATCATGCTGTCGACCACTTTGCCGTGCCCCATGCGTAGACCGGTACGCGCACCTGGCATGACGTAAGGAGATAGGCTCATGTTTTCTTGGCCGCCTGCTATGATCACCTCGGCATCGCCACAGCGAATTGCTTGTGCGCCTAAATGCAGCGCTTTTAAGCCTGAGCCGCAGACTTTATTGAGCGTAAACGCTGGCGTTGTGACGGGGAGGCCTGCATGTATCGCTGTTTGACGTGCAGGATTTTGACCGCTGCCAGCAGTCAGAACTTGACCGAGAATGACTTCATCGACGTGCTCAGGATTGACGCCGGTTTGTTCTAATAAGCGGCGCAGTACAATGGCGCCCAACTGTGGTGCGGAGATGCTGGCTAAACTGCCTTGAAAACTACCAATAGCAGTACGTGTGGCAGCAACAATAACGACTTCATGCATAAGAACATCCTTTGGCTGTGGTTAACGTGACGCTGATTTAAATTTAGTGTTTTGTAATGCAGCGCCTTCGTCGTCTGCGCAGGCCGATTATGCTTCAGCCGCGATGACGGTTTCTAAAGAAGTTGATCAAACCTTGGGTTGAAGCGTCGGTGTGGCGGCGTGGTGCTTGGCCAGTGAGACGCTGATACACATCCTCTCCCAGTGC